>JBGQBV010000063.1:0-4614 GCA_041494985.1 Minisyncoccia bacterium | reverse complement strand
GTCAAGCGGATGGTGATTTCCATAGGCCTGATCATATTCATAATCGGAGTCGCTTGCTATGCGCTGTACACCATATTGAATGTCACTCCTTTGGTCCGCAAGCTCAATAGCAAGATCGCGACGCAATTGGTGCAAAACAACAATCCGATGCCTTCCATGGTTCCCGCCGGTGCCGACATGGAGCCCGTTGTTGCTGTTGATGCAGGCCCTGACAGCGACGATGGCGGCGCTGCTGGTGCAAATTTGAAAACATTCAAAAACGATGTCTTCGAAGTGGCCTATCCGGATACCTGGCAGATGGCTGCCGGCACCGGCGGGGAAATCGTTTTCAGCAAATATGAAACTGTCGGGAACTATGTGGGCACGGATGTCGAAGTGCGCATCGGTGAGATAGGAAATCCGCAAAACCTGTCTCTTGTCAAAGTCTTGGACGGCAGCAGCCGATCACTCACGAGCGGATACGAAGAGAATGTCATGCTGGGAGGTAAGAGCTCGGTCAAGACGGACACCATCAAAGAGGGAACGAAATTGGAAAAAGTCTCCTACTATTTCCAAGCGGAAGGCAAGGTCTTTTATATCGACGAGACCATATTCAACGCCGATGACGGGGAAGATGAGCAATCCGGAAAAGACTTCCTGGATGCTCTCCGATTCCTGAATTGACCTGCCCCAAGGCTTCCGACGGATAGCGCGTAATTCATTTAGTTTTCCAAAAATCCATGACTAGGACCATAAAGGATAAAAAGCGGGAATATTCGGATCAGAAAGCGTATTATCGCAGCGATCTGGAAGAATATTGCGTGGAGAATACCAGGAAATGCAAGCATCGATGCGCAGTGCGAAGTTATAAGAAAGGTCCGGGAATCGACTACGTGGTCGTGGTGCCGTCGATCATCCTGCTCGCGTTCACGCTGGGAGTCGTTTTTTATTCCTATCATAATCTGAGCAGTGTCGCCCCTGCAGCGCTTGCGCCTCAGCCGGCGAAAAACAGTCAGGCAGCTTCCGCATCCCTCGTCGGCAATGATATTTCGAACTGGAAAACATTCAACAACGGCGTTTTCGAAATCAAATATCCCAACGATTGGCAATTAAGACAGAATGAAACAGACATTCTTTCCTTGAGAAAAAGCGAAACCGATGCGTCAGATGTCACTCGTCTGAACATAGAAATGAACATCGGGGAAATAGACAATCCTGACAATCTGCCCTTGATGGAAGCTATCAGCAGCAAAGCCATGGTGGGCACGGAATTTTCAATGCCGCGCGACGCCGGCGATTCCATGAAGCATTCTATGACGATGGTGGGGGGCAAAAATGCGATGGTGATGGACCATTTCATGGCGGGAACGCACATCTATATGCAATCCGACTATTGGGCGCTGGACCAGCAGATATACTATCTGGATGCCATCTTTTATGACCAGGATGACGCAGCTGACAAGCTGCTGGTCTCAAAAATGCTGGGCACTTTCAAGTTTTTGGACTAGCCTTTCCAATTTTACTTTATGATGCAATGGAAAATTCCGAAAAATACCGACAAATATCAGTGGACGCTGCACGTCACGGAGAAGATGCGCTACTATGGCCTGTCCGAGCAGAAAGTGTTGGGCGTGATCCGGCGGCCGCAACGGATCGAGACGGGCATTGCGGAAAACACGGTGGCGGTGATGCTGCCGGTGGGAAACATCAGGAAAGGAACGGTGAAGCCTTCCAAGTGGAGCCGGAACTTCAGCGAGAATCCGGACGAAGATAAATGGAATCAGGAAATATGGGTCATGTATCAGATAAAGACAGTCGGGAGCGGTGCAAAGAAAGAAACGTCGGCTGCTCCAAAAATGAACCTGAAATTAAAGAAACTCAAAGATGTATTAAGCAACAGGAAAAAGCTGGTGATCATCAGTGCCTGGCGGTATCCCGGCGTCAGTCCTAAGAACAATCCGATCCCGGCGGAAATCCTGCGGGAAATCGAAGAAATGGGGTTGAAGTAGCAATACAAGTTGTGGTATAATGAAAGTGTAATTTTTAACAGCATCAAAAAAATATGGAAGGAAACACACAGCCGACGCCGCAGCAAGAAGCCCCGAAGCAGGAGAATCAGCAGCAAGCCGCACCTGGCTCAAAAGACGCTAACAATGACATCAAGGGTTTGGTGGCTCAGCTGGAAGCGTTTTTGGATGAACATATGGTGAAAAAGGCTCCGTTTGTGTTGCCGATGGGAGCTAAGGAATTTATCGTCAAAGTGGCGCCGTATCTGGTCATTATTTCGGCCATTTTGGCATTGCCGCTCATTTTTGCGGCTCTTGGCCTTTCTGCTGTGGTAGCTCCGGTAGCGTTGATGGGAGGATACGGATGGGGATTCGGTGCGATCATCTCTTTGGCTGTTTCCGTTATCGTGTTGGTCATGGAGGTCATTGCAGTACCAGGTCTGTTCAAGCGCACCAAAGGCGGATGGCGGATGGTTTTTTATGCCAGCATTGTCAGCTTTGTCGGAAGCATCATCTCAATAACCGGCATCATCGGCGGCATCATCGGCGCAATTATCGGTTGGTATATCCTGTTTCAGGTGAAAGAATTGTACAAGAACTAACAACATTTATTCACTTCGACAAGCAGCCTTTATGGGTTGCTTGTTTTGGTTTATTATGGCAGTATGGGTAAGTATTAAAGCTTAAAATGTAGAATAAAATTCACCCTGTTAAATAATTTTGCCTAGCAAAATTAAGATTTGAGAAAACAGGAAGAAGCATATATAATATTAAATTTTATCATAATAAGTTGTTTCTCTGATAAAAGGGAGACTCAAATCTTATTTAACAGGGTAAATGAAGAAGACAAAAATAGTGGCGACCATCGGTCCGGCCTCGGATTCGAGGGAAAAGATGGCGCAGCTGATAAAATCAGGGATAAACGTGGTCAGGCTTAATTTTTCCCATGGCGACTACGCTTCCCATGGCAAGATCATCGATCTGGCCAGGGAACTCAGTGTGGAAATGAAAAGGCCGATTGGCATCATTGCCGATTTGCAGGGGCCGAGGATCCGCGTCGGGAACACGGAAAAGTTTGAGGTGGCGCCCGGCGAAGTGATTTTCGTCAGCGACAAGAAAACGACGGATGAAAAAGAACTGATCATCGATTCCGACCAAGTCAGCTCCGCTCTCAAGGTCGGGGAAAGGATTTTGATCGAAGATGGCCTGATGAGTCTGGAAGTCGTCTCGCGAGAAGGGGATGAGGTGAAAGCCCAGATCATCAACGGCGGCACGATCAAGCCGAGAAAAGGCATCAATGTGCCGGATACGAAAGTTCCGTTTGGAGCTGTCACCCCGAAAGACCAGAAAGATTTCGAATTTGCGATGAGCCGGGAAGTGGATTTTGTGGCGCTTTCTTTCGTCAGCAACGGGCAGGAGATCGAAGCGGTGCGGGAGAACATGAAAAAGATCCTGGGCCGGGACAAATATCTGCCGCAGATCGTTTCCAAAGTTGAGAGAAAAGAGGCGATGAAGAATATCAAGGAAATCATCAAGGCTTCCGACGTCATCATGGTGGCACGCGGCGACTTGGGCATCGAGCTGGAAGAAAGCAAGGTCATCATCTATCAGAAAGAATTGATCGGGAAATGTCTGGCGGCCAACAAACCGGTCATCGTGGCGACCCAGATGCTGGACTCCATGATCAATAATCCGATTCCGACCCGGGCGGAAGTGTCCGATGTTTCCAATGCGGTGATCGACCACACGGATGCCGTGATGCTTTCTGGGGAATCGGCCAACGGAAAATTCCCAGCAGAAACAGTCGAGATGATGAAAAAGATCATCACCAATGTGGAAGAATCGCCATGGGATGACATCAACTCGGGATTTCTGGATGAGGACATGTTCAGCGACTATGCTTCGCTCATCAACGGCGCTCACGAATTAGCCAAGAGCTCGAAAGCGAAAGCCATCATCATGTTCACTGAATCAGGGTTTACGGCCCGCATGATGTCGCACCATCGGCCGGAGCAGACGATGATCGCGGCGACCAACAATCTGAAAACCTATAACCAGCTTTCCATCGTCTGGGGAATCAGGGCATATCTGTTCGACGGCGATGAGAAGCCGGAAAATTTCATCAACCTGATTCTGGAGAAAGCGAAAAAAGAAGGTAAACTGGTCAAAGGAGACAAAGTGGTAGTCATCTTAGGAAAAAATTCAGCCGTCGGTAGCATGGCTACGGTGGGCATCCAGGAAATCTAATAAAAAAATCACAACAATAAAAGGTGCTTAGCACCTTTTTGGAGAGATCGCCCCGAAGGGGCCCCTTCGGGGCATAGTCACAAAGTGAGCCCTTTGGGCTGGTCGAGCGCAACACCTTGTCCCGCGTAGCGGGATCCCGCTACGCGGGAGAAAGTACCTCCTAATTTAAAAAATATGTTTACAACATATATATTACAAAGTATTAAAAACGGGCGATATTACATAGGATATACAGGTGATATTGTCATCAGACTCGAAAGGCATAATAGCGGACTAGTTAGATCAACGAAAAGTTTTATCCCGTGGGAAATAGTCTACACTGAAAAGTACAATTCAAAAATTGAAGCTCGCAAGCGAGAGTTGGAAATAAAAAGTTATAAAG
>JBGQBV010000062.1:0-4732 GCA_041494985.1 Minisyncoccia bacterium | reverse complement strand
TGCTAGAGATATTGAAATTTTAATGAAAAAAGAATTAAAAATAGCAGATTGAAGCTTGGAGAGCTAAATAAGTTCTAACTTCGTCCCATACTCTCCGCCAATTTAAAAAAGAGTCCGTTGCGGGCTCTTTTTTGAATTTGTTGAAATGGAAAGGGATTCGAAGGGTATTTCAAAAAGGCAAACTGCTTTGCGTTTTTGAAAACCCAGGCTCTGGAGGAAAAATTTTCCCTATGCGTAGCACGGAAAATTTTGGAGGAAGAGGAATCCCTCCTTCTCCGCATCGATAAAAATTCCCATTCAAACGGGAATTTTTTTATTGCAAAAAATACGTTATACTGTATTTATGCCCAGCAGTGAAAATTCGAAAAAATAGCATGGGCTAAATGATACAAATTCAAGTAATAACAATCAGGTTTGAATAAAATAAGATAATTTGAGAGGGCAAAGCCCATTCGAATTTCTACTGCTGGGTATGCTCACTATCAAGACAAAACTGGCGGAAGTGCCCCGCATCGGCGCCAAATACGCCGAAGTTCTGAAAAAGCTCGACATGGAAACTGTGGAAGATTTTTTACTGCATTTCCCTTTCCGCTACGAGGACTATTCCGAACGTGTTAATGTTTCCGACTTGGCGGCCGGAGAAACGGCAACCGTCATGGGCGAAGTCACTCAGAGCAAACTGATCCGGACCTGGAAGAAAAAAATGCTCATCACGGAATGTTTCGTGTCGGACGAAACAGGCACGGTGCGCGCCGTGTGGTTCAACCAGCCATATGTCAGCGATTCGCTCACGGCCGGCAAAGGCGTGCGCCTCAGCGGCAAAGTTTCCGCGGACAAGAAAGGCTTGTTTTTCTCCAACCCGGCCTGGGAACTTTCCTCACGCACACCGACCAACACCGGCCGGCTGGTTCCGATCTATCCGGAAACCGAAGGCCTGACCTCAAAATGGCTCCGCTGGCAGATGCAGACGCTGATCAAATGCGCCGCGGAACTTTCGGATCCCATTCCAACCGATATTCTCAAGGGTCTCCACCTGCCGACTCTCTCTGCAGCGGTGGAACTCATCCATTTTCCCAAAACCTTGCAGCAGGCCAAAAAAGCACAGAAACGTTTCGCCTTCCAGCAGATGTTCCTAGTGCAGCTGGCGTCGCAGCGCGTGAAAATTTCTTGGGAACAGCAACGCGCCAGCGCGATCCCGTTTGATGAAGCGGCCACGAAAAAATTTGTTGAGTCGCTGCCTTTTGCCCTCACAGACGCCCAGCGCAAAGCCGCTTTCCAGATTTTGAAAGACTTGGAAAAACCCTTGCCGATGAACCGGCTGCTCAACGGCGACGTCGGCAGCGGCAAAACCGTCGTCGCAGCCATGGCCGCACTGTCCATCATCAACGCCGACTTCCAAACGGCGCTTATGGCTCCGACTGAGATTTTGGCGCGGCAACATTTTGAGTCGATTGCGAAACTGTTTGCAAAACAGAACATCGACATCGCGCTGCTGACCAATTCCTACCAATTCATCAATGGTAAAAAGATAAAAAGGACAGACTTGTTGGAAAAAATAAAATCAGGCGAAGTTGATCTGGTCATCGGCACGCACGCCTTGATCCAGAAAGATGTCACTTTCCATAATCTGGCTCTAGTGATCGTCGACGAGCAGCACCGTTTCGGTGTTTCCCAGCGCGCCTATCTGCAACAACACATACTGACCGATACGGACTTAACACAGACCAATACGGAAAATAAATTGTTATATGAAGATTTAACCTACAAAATAAGAGGGGCTGTTTTCAATGTAAAAAAACGACTAGGCCTAGGACATAAAGAAATTATTTATCAGAAAGCACTGGTAGAAGAATTTAAAAAAACAAACTTATCGATAGAAAGAGAAAAGACTATCGATATCAAATACGATGATAAAAAAATTGGGACATACCGACCGGATTTTATCATAGAAAATAAAATTATTTTAGAATTAAAAGCTCTTCCGTCAGTTGGCAAATTTGAAAAACAACAGGTTTGGCATTATCTCAAAGGTTCAACTTACAAATTAGCACTACTGATCAATTTTGGAAGAGATGATATTGTAATAGAAAGATTTATTCATAGTCAGCATGAGTCCGTGTCTAGTCCGCATAAGTCCGCACCAGTGCCGCATCTGTTGAGCATGACCGCCACGCCGATTCCGCGCACCTTGGCTTTGGCTTTTTTCGGCAATTTGAATCTTTCCGTGTTGGATGAAATGCCAAAAAATCGCAAACCGATCAAGACCGCGATCGTCACCTCTTTGGAGCGCCAGAAAACCTACGATTTCATCCGCAGCGAAATTCAAAATGGCCGCCAGGCTTTCGTGATCCTGCCGCTGGTCGAAGAATCGAAAGTGCTGACGGAAATCAAAGCTGCCACCGAGGAACATAAAAGATTATCCGAAAAAATATTTCCCGATCTGAAACTGGCGCTGCTGCACGGCAAGATGAAAGCGGGTGAAAAAGAAAAAATCATGCAGGCTTTTAATGACAAAAAATATGATATTCTGGTCGCAACCTCCGTGGTGGAAGTCGGCATCGACATTCCTAATGCAAGCGTGATGGTTATTGAGGATGCCGACCGGTTCGGACTGTCGCAACTCCATCAATTCCGCGGGCGTGTCGGTCGCAGCGAACACCAGTCATATTGCTTTTTGTTCACCGGCAGCTCGACCGCCAAGACCAAAGATCGCCTGCAGGCCTTGGTCAAACACACCAGCGGTTTCGACATCGCCCAAAAAGATTTTGAGCTAAGGGGTCCCGGTGAATTTTTCGGAAGTCGCCAATCCGGCCTGCCCGATCTGGCCATGCAGCATGTCACCAACGTGAAGCTGATCGAGATCGCGCATGACTACGCCGAAAAGACCCTGACCGAAAGCCCGACACTGGAAGAATATCCCCTGCTCCAGAAAGAACTGGAAAAATTCCAACAGAATATCCACCTTGAATAATAGCTTCCATTTTGATAGAATTATCAGATAAAGCACTAATGCTGCAGAAAAAACCCTATGAACGAAAAAATCTTCAAAGCCTATGACATCCGCGGCGTCTATCCCAATGAAATCAACGGCGAAGTCGCCTATACGATCGGAAAAGCGATCGTTTCTTCCACCCAAGCGCCGCAGATCGCCGTGGGCATGGATATGCGGACTTCTTCCCCGGAAATCAAAGAAGGTCTGGTGCGCGGCATCACCGAACAAGGGGCTGATGTCATCGACATCGGACTTGTCAGCACGCCGATGGCCTATTTCGCTTCCTGGAAACTGGACGTAGGCGCCGCCGTCATGATCACCGCCTCGCACAACACCAGCGAATGGAACGGCTTGAAGCTTTGCAAGAAAAATGCCGTGCCGATCGGCGAAGGCGACGGCATGGAGGATGTCCGCTTTCTTTCCCTTGGCGGAAAATTCGAAATCAGCCCCAAAAAAGGCACAGTAAAGGAAGACGCGACCCTCAAGACAGCCTATTTTGACTATGTCGCCGGTTTTTTCAAGAAAGGCTTGGGCAAGAAAAAAATCGTCATCGACTTCGCCAATTCCGTGGGAGCCTTGGACAAGGAAATATTCAATGGCCTGAGCGAAGACATCAAGCCGTTCTATCTTTTCGAAGAGTTGGACGGCACCTTTCCCAACCACGAAGCCAACCCGCTGAAAACAGAAACGCTCAAAGCGCTGCAGGAAAAAGTGTTGGCGGAAAAAGCGGATCTCGGCATCGCCTATGACGGCGACGCTGATCGCGTGGGCTTCGTGGACGAACAAGGCCAGATCGTCCCGATGGACTACGTCATCGCCCTCTTGGCCAAGGAGGCGCTGAAAAAATATCCAGGCGCTGCGATCCTGATGGATCTCCGATCTTCCAATGCCGTCAAAGAAGTCATCGAGGAAGCGGGCGGCGTGGTGCACCGCTGCCGGGTCGGACATTCCCTGATCAAAAGACAGATGAGAAATGACGGCGCCGTTTTCGCCGGCGAACTTTCCGGCCACTATTTTTTCGAGGAAAACTCCAAAGCGGAAATGACGACCTTGGCGGTCATGACGCTGCTAAACCTGATGAACGAAACCGGACAGAAAATGTCCGAGCTGACAAAAGACCTCCGGCGCTATTTCCATAGTGGCGAAATCAATTCCGACGTGGAAGACAAGGCTGGCATGATGAGCAAGCTCAAGGAGATATACAAAGATGGAAAAATCGACGAGCTGGACGGCGTGCGGATTGATTTTCCTGAATGGTGGTTCAATGTCCGGGCCTCGAACACCGAACCGAAACTGCGCCTCAACCTCGAAGCCAAAACTAAAAAAATGATGGAAGCCAAAAGGGACGAACTGCTGAAAATCATCCGCGGCTAGCACTTCAGACAAAATTAAAGGGAATCCACGTTGGGATTCCCTTTTTTGGTAGCGATGTATTACTTCGCTTCAAAAATTAGCAGCTTTTATCGTTGCTTTTTTGAAATCTTTGAATATTTTGATCGCGTTTCTGATTCTGTTTCCTATAAGATACCTTTCTCCAGTTAGCCAGTTCATAAAAACCACATAAACGACGATAGCACCTAATGCATAAAACGTTTTCATAGCGCAATCTCCTTTCAAAGATGATAGGAACTATTTTTTACAAAACAAATCCGATTTTCTTTTTCACTTCATCCATTTTCTTTTTGGCCAGCGGGCGGACTTTTTCGGCGCCTTGTTTCAAAATTTCCAAAACTTCTTCGT
>JBGQBV010000061.1:0-4895 GCA_041494985.1 Minisyncoccia bacterium | reverse complement strand
CCTTGATGTGACAGGTACAGGCCGATTTTCTACCGGACTGACTTTGACCGCCGGCGCATTGAATCTGACGGCGACTTCCGGAGCGATTTCTGTCACGGGACTGGGCGCTTCGACAATCGGAACGACAGCGGCCGATCTGACGCTTTCTACGACAACCTCGGGAACCTTGGCGCTGACTTCCGCCGGGGTCGTCAATATGACTTCCGGCGCGGCTTCAGCTTTGAACATCACTTCCGGCACGACCGGGGCGGTGAATATCGATTCCGGCACGACCGGCGCCATCAACATCGGCACGGTTAACCCGTCAACAGGCAAAGCGATCACCATCGGCACCGCCACGGCGGGAGCCAGTCTGGCCTTGCACGGCGGCGGCGCGACCGATTCGAACTGGGCAATCGACGGCAGCGGCAATGCGAAATTCGGCGGAACGTTGAATGTGACAAATTTGACGACCCTGGCCAACACGACGGCACTAGGAACCGTGAACATCAACAACAGCGGCAGCGGCGCGACCAACATCGGAAACAACGGCTCGGGCAATACCCTGGTCATCAAATCATACGGAGCATCCAGCGGTTGGACCAACACTTCCGGCAACCTGAACATTTCGACGGCAGCTTCCGGCGCCTTGGTGTTGACTTCCGTCGGCGCTCTTAGCTTGACCGGCGCCGCAGCCTCGACCTGGGACATCGGCAATAATCTTTTGTCGCTGCAAACTACCGGCAATGGAGCGATCACGACCGGAACAGGATTATTCACATCCGGCGGAAGTCTTACTTTCAGCGGCACTACCGCCCGAACCATCACGGGTCCAGCTACTGGCGGGCTGACAATGACTGTCGGAGCAGGTCCATTAAACCTTTCCACCACGACTTCCGGAGCCCTCACGCTGACTTCCGCCGCGGCGACCACTTGGTCGACCACGACCGGCAATCTGACTTTGGCCACCAGCGGAGGCAATGGAAACATCTTGTTGACCCCGAATGGAACCGGCGCAATTCAAATTACTTCTGGCGCGACTTCGGGAACAGGAACAACTTCCGGCCTGTCCGTTCTGGGCACCACCAACGCCATAACCTCTGGATCCTTGGTTGATTTCACGGTAAACTCGACAGCTGCCGCGAGCAGCACTCAGAAAGTTCTCAACATAGCGACTTCCGGCACCAATGGCACTTCAACTCAAACAACATATGGACTTTATGCAAAAAATACTCACATTGGCACTGGCGCAGTTGATGTGGCTGGATATTTCGAAGCTTCAGGCGCTGCAGTGACGAATTATGCCCTCATCACTAACGGCGGCAACGTCGGCATCGGCGACACCACTCCGGCGGCACTGTTCACGGTCGGCAACACTGATTTGTTCCAAGTCACCTCGAACGGCTATGTGTTGGCACCTACTGGAACGTTGGGCTCTGGAACTTTGGCTTACTCTTTTGTCAGTGATCCAGACACGGGTATATATTCTCCAGAAGCAAATCAGTTGAATTTTGCAACCAACGGAGCCAGCGCCTTGTCCATCAGCGCCACGTCAGCTGTTTCTGTCGGTGTGGCGACCGGAACTGCAGCCATTTCCGTGGATGGCTCAGGAAACATCGGCATCAATAATGCAAGTCCTGCCTCGATGCTTGACGTAGGAACATCCGGAGCCGGCGGCAATGTCCGCATTGAAAACGGTTGGCTTTGCATCGACAATAACGGAACCTGCACAGGGGCGACAACGGCAGGCAATATCTACATGGTGGGAGCCGCTATCACTACCGGTGCTGACTACGCGGAATATTTCAAGACCACGGACACGGATCTGACGGCAGGCGAAGCGGTCTGCATCGATCCGAAAAATGAAAACGGCGTGGTCCGCTGTGCCAACACGGGCGATAATAATATCATGGGTATAGTTTCCAGCCATCCGTCGATCATCGGAAACAGCGGCGATGGACGGGAAAGCGATCCGAACTACAAGGTGGTGGCGATGATGGGTCAGGTCCAAGGTTTGGTTTCCACGGAAGAAAACGGCAATATCCAGATCGGCGACAATCTGACGGCGGCCGACACGGCTGGCTATATGCGCAAAGCCAACGCCGGCGAATCGACGGTCGGTGTCGCGATGGAAAATTTCAACGGCACCAAAGGCACCATTCAGATCCTGATTTCTCGCCGCAACCAGAGTTTGACGGTGGAAAAAGTCGAACAAGCCGTCGAAGACAACATCGCCAACTTGGATCTGCAAAACCAGGTCAACAACCTGGTCAGCCAGGCGACGGACAATCTCAACACACAGATTGCCACAATCACCTCGACTTTCTCCACGGCACAGAAGAGCCTGCTGGATGCGGAAATCGCCGCTGAAGTCGGTCCGATCGCGACGATGCAGGCGACGCTGCAAAAGCAGATGGATCTCATCGCTTTGCAGGCCAAAGCCGCTACCGATTTCATCACTTCGCTCGATGTCGCGAACATCGTCTACAAGGACGCCTTGGGCAATGTCGACCTGCTGGGCGGAAAATTGACGGTCGGGGACATCGCGGCCAAGAACATCGAGGCGACAAACAACATCGAAGCGGGGAACAGTCTGAAAGCCGAAAATCTGGAACTGGGCAGCGACGTGTCCGGCGCAGGAGCAATCGAAGCGGGGCAATTGGAATCCGATCCGATCTTGACGACGCAGGCGTCGGCGAAAGCCAAGATATACATCACCGCCAAGGGTTCGACCCAAGGGAAGATGCTCTATTATGACGAAGTCGTGGACGGAGAAAGTTTCAAAGTCAAAATCGACGCGCCGGCCTTGACGCTAGACGCTGCTGATCCGAAAATAAATAAGATCGAGTTCAACTGGCTGATAATCAAGTAGAATTTTAAATTTTAAATTTTAAATTTTAAATTTTAAATTAATTTAAAATAATAAAATGTCTAAAAATTATGATTTGGAAGAAAGAACGACTAAATTCAGTGAGGAGATTATAATTTTTGTTAAAAAACTTAAAAGAGATATAATAAATATCCCATTGATAAGTCAGATAGTAAGATCTGCGACTAGCATTGGCGCAAATTATTTTGAGGCTAATGGGGCGGCATCGCAGAAGGATTTCAAGAATAAAGTTTGCATTTGCAAGAAAGAAGCTCGCGAAACAAAATACTGGTTGGAATTAATCGCCAAGTTTAATCCCGAGCAAAAGGAATCATGCCGCAAACTTTGGCAGGAAGCGCAAGAATTGACACTGATATTTTCCAAGATAATTTTGACGATAAACAAGAAAAATTAAGAAATTTAAAATTCAGATTTCAATTAAAATTTAAAATTTATAATTTAAAATTGTCCATTTAGACTTTAGTAATTAGTCTTTAGTCTTATTGAAATTAGTATTTATTTAAAAATTACAAAATTAAAAATTAAAAAATTATGGTTTCTCTCCTCAAATCTTTGCTTCTCACTCTGGTCATCGCCGCCGCGTCATTTTTTGTCACGGTCAGATCCGCCCAGGCCAGCATAGTCTTTTCGATTTTCAAAAACGTTTCCATTTTCAAAAATTTCACTTTTTTCCGGCCCTTTGTTTGTGGAACCGACACGGTTGCGGATATCGATGGCAATGTCTACAGCACCGTCCTGGTCGGCACCCAATGCTGGATGGCCAGCAATATGATGACCTCGCATTATCCGGATGGCACTGCCATCACCCGTGGTGATACAGGTACCGGGGGGAATTGGACTGGCAGTGACGCTGGACTGTATGCCTACCCATCGAATGGCGGATCTGCCGAAGAAACCTTGGCCAATATTATTTCTAATAATCTCGGCTTTGTCTATCAATGGAGCGCGATGATGCACGGTGCCGCCAGCTGCAATGGAACAGCCACCCAGCCTGCCTGCGCTGCGCCTATCCAGGGCATCTGTCCGACGGGTTGGCATGTGCCGTCGCACTATGAACTTACATTATTGGAAAGAGGCGTGTGCACTACGGGGACTTGCGCCACTGATTTTCCTTATGACCTGACCACTACCGGCGCACGTGGCACAACCGAGGGCACGAAGCTTCAATCCGGCGGCTCCTCCGGTTTCAATGTTGTCCTGCCTGGCATCCGCGGTGCCTCAGGCGCATTTATCGGCCGCAATTCCTACACGTATTTGTCGTCCTCCTTGGAAAATAGTGGCAACGTCTTGCAATCTTGGTATCGACGTTTTGACACGGGTGTTGCGACGATTGCCACATATAACGGCGGCCCCAAGGCATATGCTTTGTCAGTGCGCTGCGTCAAATCCAACGCATATAATTTTTGAGATTTAGGTTTATAAACCAATCAGACTCATGCTTTCATTTTTGCGCTGCAAAACCACTTTTATCCCACTCATATTTCTGGCAGCAGGAAGTCTTTTTTTCTTTTCCCCGCAAAAAACTCATGCCGGCATTGTCACATCAGGCATTGATTTCAATATCGACACGGATATGCTCAGTCCGACTCCCGGAACATGTCCGACTGAGAACAAGGCGCCGGACGGAATCACTACCACTTCCGTCACGATATATTGGGCGCTGGATTCCATCAGCAGCAGTCCGACGGCGACGCAATACAAATATGTCATCCAGGTTTCTTCGGATAATTTCGCGACGATCAAATATACCTACACATCTGCCATTCCCGATGTCGCCAGTCGAAGTCTGGTCATTCCGGTTGACAGTCTGAATCCCAACACGACATACAAATGGCGATTCAGCTATTATTATGTCATCGACGCCAATAATTTCATCCAGGATGTCCGCGAAACCGGATCGTTCACCACTTCCGCTTTTTCTTTCCTCTCACCCAAATGGTTCCAAGACAAATGGAACGGCACGGCGGGATCGGCGCCGCAATACGCTTTTTCCCAATGGGATCAGACGGGTTTCACGAACTATTGT
>JBGQBV010000060.1:0-4932 GCA_041494985.1 Minisyncoccia bacterium | reverse complement strand
TCCGCGCCGTGTTTCGTGCGGGAAAAAATCAGGACTTTCTGGAAATTGGCTTTTCGGAGCAGGTCTTGCAGGACTTCAATCTTGTCTTCGCCATGCTTGAGGCGGACGATGTCCTGGTCGATGCCGGCAGCGGTTCCGCCTGATTTGACGGAAATCTTCACGGGATCTATCAGAAAATCTTTGACCAGTTTTTCGATTTCAGGCGCCAAAGTGGCTGAGAAAAAAAGCGTCTGTCTTTTTTTGGCGACAAGCGCTAGCAGATATTTCACGTCCGGCATGAATCCCATGTCCAACATGCGGTCAGCTTCGTCCAACACCACGTTTCCGAAACCGGAAAGGTGCAGATTTTTCCTCTGAATCAGGTCCTTGAGGCGTCCTGGGGTGCCGATCACGACATTGTGGCGCGATCTTAGGCATTCGATCTGGGTGCGGATATTTGCGCCGCCTACGACGACCACCGAGCCGATGCGGAGGTCTTTCGCGAAAGCGCGGAATTCTTCCTGGATCTGGATGGCCAATTCGCGGGTCGGAACCACAACCAGTAGTTTTTCTTGCGGATTTTTGAGGATCTTGTCCAACATAGGAATCAGGAAGGCGCCGGTTTTTCCGGTGCCGGTGTTTGCCAAGCCGATCAAGTCTTTGCCGGCCAGGATATGCGGGATGGTCTTGTCCTGGATCGGGGTCGGATGCTCGAACTTGCGGGCGGCGATGTTCTTCTTGATGGACTCTTCGACTTTGAAGTCGGCAAAGAGCGTGTCCGGGATATATTTCTCGGCGGCTTGGGCTGGGGCGGCTTTATTGATGAACTTGCTTGTGTCGATGTAGGTTCCGGCGAATCTCTTTTTCCGTCCGGCGCCATTATTATTGAACGAGTTTTTCTGTCCGCCTTGCCAAGACGCTCTGGAGCGCTGCGGGCGCGGACTGCTCCCTTTGAAATTCCTGTTTTGCATTATGTGTACTGAAACCTGCTTGAATTGTTCCTCTTAATGAGGACCTTTCAAGCCTGTTCTAAACATAAAAAATTAATGTTTTTCCGTTTTCCGGCAAACCGGAAGCGGAATATTTTATGTTTAGATACACTTTTGAAACACTGCAAACAGTGAAGGTATTAACATAAAAATCAATTGTAATACATCTGGCATATTTTGTCAACCCGGCACTAACTTTTCACAAGCGCGAAGCGCTAATTGGCAAAGCCAGTGAAAAGTTAGTGCTGGGTCAAGCCCTGCCTTCGGTCAAGGGCCGATTTCCGCTTTTCCAAAGCATTTACTTTTGGCTGAAAAGGTAGTATAAATATAGATATGCAATCCTTAATGCTTGAAAAAATATGCCCAGCAGTGAAAATTCAGAAAGTTAAAAAATGGATTATTGCTGGATATTTTTTATAAATTATAAAAAGTAAGGTAAATAAATAAAGAAGTTTAATTTGAGCAAAGCTCATCTGAATTTCTACTGCTGGGTATGGCGGAAAAACAAGAAAATATGATGGACAAAATCGTTTCCCTCTGCAAGCGAAGGGGATTCGTGTTTCCATCCTCAGAAATCTACGGGGGATTGAGCGCCATCTATGATTACGGCCATTACGGCACGCTGCTTAAGAACAACATCCGCGACGCCTGGTGGAAGCATATGGTGCAGGGCCGGGAAGACGTCGTCGGCTTAGACAGCGCCATCTTCGTGCATCCGACCACTTGGGTGGCTTCCGGACACGTCGGTTCTTTCACTGATCCGCAGGTTGATTGCCGCAAGTGCAAGAACCGGATGCGGGCCGACCACATTTTGGAAGGCCACGGCATCAGCGCTGACAAGCAATCGATCGAATTCATCAATGAAAAATTGGACGAACTCCGCGCCGCCAAAAAACTGACTTGCCAGTCTTGCGGTTCAGCCGACCTCACGCCGGCCAAAGTCTTTTCTTTGATGGTGAAATCCAATCTTGGTTCGCCGACAGAAGCGCTGTCGGAAGAGAACGTGGTCTATCTGCGTCCGGAAACCTGCGGCGGCATCTATCTGGAATACAAGAACACCCTGGATTCGACCCGCGTGAAATTGCCGTTCGGCATCGCGCAGGTAGGTAAGGCTTTCCGTAACGAGATCGTGGCGCGGCAGTTCATTTTCCGCACCCGCGAATTCGAACAGATGGAAATGCAATATTTCCTGCACCCGAGCGACATGAAAGAGAAATATGAAATGTGGAAAAAATTGCGTTGGGACTGGTATTTGGAATATGGGATGACAGGAAAGGACATCCGCTGGTACAAGCACGAGAAGCTGGCGCACTACGCTTCCGAGGCCTATGACGTCGAATATGATTTCAAATCATTAGGGGGCTTCAAGGAGGTGGAAGGGATCCATGCGCGCGGCGACTGGGATCTTTCGCAGCATTCCAAATTTTCCGGAACCGATCTGAGCTATTTTGATGAAAAAACCAAGGAGAAGTTCATGCCGCATGTCATGGAAACGTCCGTCGGGCTCAATCGACTGCTGTTGATGTTCATCGACAAGGCATACACGGAGGAAAAAATCGGCGAGGATCAGCGGATCGTGCTGAAGCTGGACAAGCGTCTCTCTCCGATCAAAGTGGCGATCTTCCCGCTGATGAAGAACAAGCCCGAACTGGTTGCCAAGGCCAAAGAGATCTATGACGCCTTGAAATTCGATTTCATGTGCGAGTTCGATGACAACGGCAATGTCGGCAAGCGCTACCGCCGGCAGGACGAGATCGGCACGCCGTATTGCGTGACTGTCGACTTCGAATCCTTGGAAGACGGAGCGGCGACCGTGCGCGACCGCGACACGATGCAGCAGGAGCGGATCAAGATTTCAGAACTCCAAAACTTCTTCAGAAAAAACCTTAAGCAGCCCTGAAAACACCAGTAAAAACCGTGCCATTCGGGCGCGGTTGTTTTGCCTATTTGCATAAAATCAGATTGTGCTATAATGATATTTGTTAATAATATTCTTCCTAATTATTTAATCAAACTCACAAAAAAATACAAAAAAATATGGAAAATTGTGGTACACAAGGGGTGCACTACATCGTAAACTTTTTCGGTTGCGATGAGAAACAACTGGACTCGCTGGATTTCTGGCAAGATGTTTTGCCCTCCTCGGTCGCGAAGACAAGCATCTCCGTTTTGCACAGTCATTTCTACAAATTCGAACCGCAAGGCATCACCGGCTTTTTGCTCTTGTCCGCTTCCCACATTTCCATCCACACCTGGCCGGAAAAGAACTATGTGGCCTGCGACGTCTTCACTTGCTCGACTGAAGAGGAAACTAAATCAATCCTGGATTACCTGAAAAATAATCTCACGCACACCAAGGCGGAAGTGAAAAAAATCAACCGCGCCTACGCGGCTTACTAATTGGTTACAATATATTTTTAAAAAAAGGCTTTCTCAAAAAGCCTTTTTTTCTTGGTCAAAATCGTTCCCGACGCAAGCGGGGCGGGGGAGGGGAAATTTCGGATTTTGGCGCTGAAAAATGCTTCGGTTTGCTATGCATAAAATCAGATTGTGCTATAATGATGGCAAAGCATTAATCTCTTTTTTTATGGACAAAAAAACAAAAGTTTTCTTCGCTGTTTTTTCCTTGTTGATTGTCGGATCGATAACTGTCACGTTTTGGAAAATGGTGGTCAAGCGGGACTACATCATCAAGGCGCAGGTGGAATGTGACCCGACTGTGGAAAATTGTTTCGTGCACGTTTGCGATCCGGATCCGGATGTCGATGGACCCGAAGCCTGCAAAGGCAATCCGACCGATGATACTTGGTACACGAAAAATATCAGCCGCAAAGCTTATAATATTCCGCTTTGCGATCCCAACACCGACGAAAATTGCACGGCTTTGGTTTGCAGTGAAGGGGAGGCGGATTGCTCCTATGAACTGTGTGACGATTCCAATGTGCCTGAAGGAGATTCCTGCAATGACCCAGCTCAATATGTGATAGATAATCCAGCGACTGATGAAGCATCAGTAGCATGCGATCCGGCAATGGATGATACTTGTCCGATGGATTCAAGTGATGGAACTGGCGCTGAAAGCGAAACTGCTGATCCGGCAGCAAGTGCGGCAGAATAGCCTTAATTAGATTTTAAGAAATATGGAAAATTGCGGTACGCAGGGGGTGCACTATATTATCAATTTTTTCGGTTGCGATGAAAAACAGCTGGATTCGATGGATTTTTGGAAAGATGTTTTGCCTGCATCAATCGCACAAACAAACATTGCCATTCTTCATAGCCATTTCTACAAATTCGAACCGCAAGGCATCACCGGCTTTTTGCTTTTGTCCGCTTCACATATTTCCATCCATACCTGGCCGGAAAAGAACTATGTGGCCTGCGACGTCTTCACTTGTTCATCCGAAGAAGACACGCAAAAGATATTGGATTATCTGATGAAAAGTATAACTCACGGCAAGGTGGAAATAAAAAAAATAAAAAGAGCCTATAGGGCTTGATGAAAATACAAAAATTCTATGAAAAAAACAGAACCTTTCGGTTATCTTATGACTTTGGATTTGTATGGTTGCAAACCGGGAACTTGCGATGATATCTCATTAGGCTATAAATTTCTTGAGGAAATCGTCGAAGTGCTGCATATGAAAAAGCAATCCCCGCCGTTTAATTTCAAAATATATGAAAATAGCGGACTGGTATAATGATAATTTTTATAAATACGCTAAAGGCACTAGCGCTTCTTTTATTGCTGAAAAAGAGTTGAATTTGTTTGCAAAAAATATTTTAAAAAATGGCAGGATTTTAGATGCTGGTTCGGGGTTGGGTCAAGATACTGAATATCTTTCTAAAAAAGGATATAATGTTATAGGCATAGATATTTCGAAAGAAATGATAAAGCATTCCTTAGATAACAGAAAATCAGGAATATTTATTAATATTGATTTTTTCAAAGCTCATGATGTTT
>JBGQBV010000059.1:0-5250 GCA_041494985.1 Minisyncoccia bacterium | reverse complement strand
CACGCCGGACAAGCTTAAGAAGGACAAGAAAAGCTGGACGGCTAAGTATCTTTAAAAGTCTAAAGTTTGAAGTCTAAAGACTGAATCAAGGCTAAAATATGAATTATAAAGTGTAAAAATAATTTTAACTTTAGACTTTTGTACTTCGTTTAGACTTTAGAATTTAGATTTTAGACTTAATAATATTAAATAAGTAAGAGTATAATTGCCAGTAGAGATAACAGGATATCGTTGCGTGCATTCCTCAGGTTCCAGTCGTAGCGCGGGTCGCCCTTAGGGAACGGATGGACGCGTTCGTGAAACTGAAAAATTTTCCGGAGAAAAGTGAAATGCAGTTTCCAATAGAGCAGCGTCGCAAGATCCGGCAGCATCGAAAGGAATGTGCCCAGCAGGATGTTGCGGATGATGGATATCGCGGGATGCGTGATGAAAATATAGGCGGCGATGATGGAAAATCCGATCAGGAGATCCAGCGCGACCTTCCACCAAGTTTTTCTGACAGACGACTGTCGGCCAAGATATTCTCCGTGTCGGAAATGATCTAGGAAAAAATGCAGCGGGATTGCAACTATTGCAATCAGCCAAGGATTGGAAATATTTTTGCCTAGAGCGGCGCCGACGAGCGCGTGGGTAGTGAGAATCATATATTTTGCAATATCTAATATCTAAGCACTAAATTCTAAACAATATCAAAATTATAATATCAAAATCCGAAACCATTTTTTAGTATTTTAAATTTTGGTCATTAGAATTTATTTAGGATTTAGACATTAGAATTTAGGATTTTTAAAATATTATGGAAAAAGGAACGCTCTATATCGTGGCCACGCCGATCGGCAACCTGGAAGACGTGACGATGCGGTCGTTGAGGATTTTCAAGGAGGTCGACGCGATCGCCTGCGAGGACACGCGGGTCACTAGCAAGCTTCTTTCGCATTATAGCATATCGAAAAAACTGATATCGCTGCACCAGCACAGCGGACCGGCGCAGTTCGGGAAAATCATCGCCGAGCTGAGCGCCGGCCAGAGCGTCGCCTATGCCAGCGATGCGGGAACTCCCGGGATTTCCGATCCGGGCAACCAGTTGGTGGCCGCGGCGCTGGCGGAAGACATCGCAGTCGTGCCGATTCCGGGCGCTTCGGCTCTGGGCGCCATGATCAGCATTTCCGGCATCGACATGCAGCAGTTCGTTTTCCTGGGTTTTCCGCCGCACAAGAAAGGGCGCGAAACGTTTTTCAAGCTGGTGGCACAAGCTTCCTATCCGGCGGTCTATTTCGACTCGCCGCACCGCGTGATCAAGAACCTGCTGCTGCTCGCCCAGTTTTCCCCGGAAAAAAAGATCATCCTCGGGCGCGAGCTGACCAAGATGTTTGAGGAAATCGTGCGGGGCAGCGCCCTTGATATTGAAAAATATTTTGCCACCCATCCGGAAAAGATGAAAGGGGAATTCTCGGTGATTGTGCATTAGGATGTTTTTCATTGCAAAAAATGTATTTTAGGGCATAATAGTGGAAAGCACAGGATTTTATAAAAATATTAAAAAGTACTTTTTAAAGGTCGCAATCGTTCAAGCAATATCCCATTTCATTTGACTTCAAGCATATTGCCTGATACTATTTGAAACCCAATATTTGATTGGATTTAAAATAGATCTTTAAAAATTAGAAAGGAGAAAGTATGGAAAAAAGAAAGAAAATAGAGCCCAGGATTCCCAGCGGCTTTTTGGAATTTTTGCCTGAAGATCAGGTCATTTTCAACGCGATGTTCGAAACGATCAGGAAGACGTATGAACGTTTCGGTTTCGCGCCGATCGAGACTCCGGCAATCGAATTTACCGACGTGCTTCTTACGAAAAGCGGAGGTGAAACGGAAAAACAGATCTATAGGCTGGACAAGCAAGGCGATGATTTGTCGCTCCATTTCGACCTGACGGTTCCGCTGGCAAGATATGTCGTCGAACATTATGCAGATCTGACTTTCCCGTTCCGGCGCTATCAGATGCAAAAAGTGTGGAGAGGAGAAAGGAAGCAGAAAGGACGGTTCCGGGAATTCTACCAGTGCGACATCGATGTCGTCGGTACTACTAATATCCTGGTTGATGCCGAGATCCCAAGCGTTATCTATGAAGTATTCAGAAATCTCGGTTTCGACAATTTCACCATCAGGATCAACAATAGGAAGGTTTTGAACGGGTTCATGGAATACTTGGAGATAAGTGCCATGTCCCGTGAAGTGCTGCGTGCTATCGACAAGCTTGAAAAGCAGGGGGAGGACAAAGTCACTGAAGAAATCAAAACCCTGGGTATTTCTGGGGACAAAATCAAGCAGATACTCGATTTTGTCCGTATCAAGGGGTCTGATGCGGATGTTATTTCCCAACTGCGCTCACTGGGCATAAGCTCGGTTTTGTTTGAGACAGGAATCGAAGAACTGCGTAAAGTCTCCGAGGCGATTGCCTTGCTGGGCGTCCCAAGGAAAAATTATGGCATTGACCTGGCTATAGCGCGCGGTCTGGACTACTACACCGGTACAGTCTATGAAACAGTCCTCAACGAATATCCGGAAGTCGGCAGCATCTGTTCGGGCGGGCGTTTCGATGACCTGGCCGAATGCTACACCGACAAAAAGCTTCCAGGTGTTGGAATCTCCATCGGTCTTACACGGCTTTTCTTCAAGCTCAAGGAAGCCGGCTTGATAAAATCGGGGCGCGCAACCCTTTCCGAAGTCCTGGTTGCCCAGATGGACGAAAAGTTCATGAGCGAAAGCTTGGCAGCGGCGACGCAGCTTCGAAAAAGCGGAATCAACACCGAAATATACTTTGATTCGGAGAAAATCGGCAAGCAGTTCAAATATGCCGATCGTTTGAAAATTCCTTTCGTAATAATCATCGGAGAAACTGAATCAAAGGAAAACAAAATCAGCTTGAAAACGATGTCCACGGGCGAGCAGCAGATGATGTCCTTGGAAGAGGCCATGGGCCTGATCAAAAAAAATAGATGAAAAGGAGGACGAGATGAAACGTGCAGCCCACTACCTTAACGAAAGATTCGGGAACAGATTGAAATTCTACACGGAAATCCGGAGAGCACTCGGGATTTTCGGGAAAATAGACTATTCGATCATCACGGGTGGATATGTGCAGAACGAAAGGAAAATGGGCGATGTCGACATAATTACCGTGCTTCCCTATATTTATCCGCATCTGGAAGGGGAGTTGGTGCAGTTTGTGGACAAGCACGTGGACGCCCAGATAAGAAATGGATTTTTCCCTGATTTTAATTTTCCATCCGACGTCATTACCCGGCAACAGATAAGAGATGCTGTTTCGGGCAGGGCTCTGGAAGTTGTCGGCGGCAGGCTGAGGCTGAAAAAATATTCCGATGAAGAAATAGCAACCAATCCGGAGGCCGATTACAGAGTATGGCTTTTCGAGATGATCACCCATGATTTCGACCTGGCAAGGGGAAGCTTTGAAATGTTGGCTCGCGATACTATCAGTGCTCACAGGACAATCTTTCTTTTTTTATGCGGAGAACATCCGCAAGCCAAATTTTTCTCCTTAGACTGGTTGCGTCGCGAAATGTTTTCGATAGCCGGTCTGGCATATGAGATGAGTGAGAAACAATGCCGGTACATGCTGATGATGATTGAAGAAGAGGGCTTCGGCAGAATGGGCATGGGCGGTAAAATAACCCTCAACATCAACAGAATACGGCAAGAAAGCTTGGCAATGAAAAAAGTAATCAGCCAAAGGATGGCGCATAGCGCCCGACATATCTTGTCCTGGGATGAGTTGAGAAAAAAAATCAAAAGGAGGGACGGACATGATCCAAAAAATCTATGACAATTTCTTCCGTTCCGTTTCTGCAGGGGAAGAATGGTCGGTCTGGCACGAGAGGACAAAAGCCAGAATTGCCAGGGCAAAAGCCGAAGGAAAAGCGTTTGAACTGAGCGACCCGACAGAGGTTAAATATTACAAGTGGATTGCGGACGAAATTTTCGGTTTTGTCGGCTCAATCGAAGGTCCGATATTGGAAGTGGGAGGGGGATCAGGCGCTCTGTCTCTTGAGCTGAGCAGAAGAAGCGGATACAAAGCTACGATTTTCGATTCCAGCGATATAGCGCTTGAATACGCAAAAATTGTATTTGGTGATCATCCGCACATTCGGATAAGGGGTGATGCCACCAATATTCCACTTCCAGACGGATCGTTCTCTTTCGTGCATTCTGTAGGTCTGATTGAACACTTCACCGACAACATGATCAATAAGATGGTCGTTGAAATGTGTCGGCTAGTACTGAAGGGAGGACATGTGTTCATAGCCGTTCCTAATTATTTTTCCCCAGACATGATAAGTCTTTGGAGAAAATATGGGAAAGGATCCGAACGATATATTCCGGCAAAAAGACTGGCTGAAATAGCTGGCAAGTCCGGATTGTCAATCGTAGCTTTCGGTCACAGCGGATTCTCCTTTTCGGAAAATTTAGGACACTATGTCCCGCAGTCGGTTGAAAAACTGTTGGGGAAATGCGGACTGGGTTTCCTGAATTATGTTGTTTGCAAGAAATAAGCTAACTACCGGCATTGAAATAATGCCGGTAGTTTTTAATTTTATAGGCGAGGCATTCTGAAATTAAATATAAAAAGCCCCTGGGAAAGTTTCTTCCCAGGGGTTTGTTGTTTGTTGCGTTGCTACTTCTCGTTCCCGGTTTCTCTGTCGAAAAAGGTGATGCGCGAACCGGTGGCGACGGCCAGCGTGTTGATGTTCAGCGCGGTGGCGGTCACGTTACCTCCGACGTTGGACACCTCCCAGCCGCCGGGCGAACCGTCGGCGAACACTTGGAACAGCTTGCCGGCGTTGCGTTTCACTCCATAGAGGTTGCCAGCCAAGTCTGTCTGGAAAAATGCTGGCGATTCATCCGGATAAAACTGGAGCCAGAGGAGCGCTCCGGTGGCCAGATCGAACTTGAAGGTGACTCCCGTGGGGGTGGTGGTCAAATTTATCACCCCGCCCAGGAACACTCCGTCATTCGAGGCGGCCAGCGTGTTGGCGACGTTCAGGTCGCTGTCGGTGAATTCGGACGACCCGCCGCCCAGTTTTTCCGTCACCAGTCCATACGAACCATCCGGATGGGTCACGTTCCCGGCCAGGAAGATGTCCCCGGCCGCATCGACCGTGAACACTTTTAGGCTTTGCTCTGACGTGGACAGGGCCTGGAAGCTGACCAGATTGCCTGCCGCGTCCACCT
>JBGQBV010000058.1:0-5523 GCA_041494985.1 Minisyncoccia bacterium | reverse complement strand
CAAGGAAAAGATGCAGGTGGTTTTTGATGGATGGGTTTCAGAAAAGAAACTGTATGATGACGGATTCGTGGACAATGCGATTAATATTTTGAAGGAAAAGAATCTGACCTATGAGGCGGAAGGCGCGCTGTGGCTGAAAACGACCGAGTTCGGCGACGACAAGGACCGCGTCCTGGTGAAA
Source organism: Minisyncoccia bacterium (assembly GCA_041494985.1). GTDB lineage: Bacteria > Patescibacteriota > Minisyncoccia > Moranbacterales > GWC2-37-73 > JBGQBV01. The sequence goes on along the minus strand of JBGQBV010000058.1, from coordinate 5,342 downwards.
GCGGACGGGGAAAAAACCTATTTCGCCTCGGATTGCGGCTACATCTTGAACAAGATCGAACGCGGTTTCGACCGCATCATCGAATCTTGGGGCGCCGATCATCATGGCTACATCGCACGTTTTGCCGCGGCGGCCAAAGCTCTCGGATTTTCAGGCGAATTGCGCTTCATCATCGTGCAGCTGGTGCGGCTGGTGAAAGACGGCAAAGAAACGAAGATGAGCAAGCGCGCCGGCAACGTGGTCTATCTCGACGACCTGATCGAAGAAATCGGCCATGATGTGACCAGATTCTTTTTCCTGATGTATTCTCCCGACACGCATATGAATTTCGATCTCGGATTGGCCAAGGAACGCTCGCAGAAAAATCCGGTGTTCTATGTGCAATATGCGCATGCCCGGATATGTAGTATCTTGAGCAAAGCGGGAGATGCAAATCCCGAGAGCGAGGGATTATCCATGCTGGTTGATGAAAAAGAACTGAGTCTGCTGAAAGAACTCAACAAATTTCCGGAACTCGTCGAGGAAATTTCCAAAAGCTACGAGGTCCACAAGCTGCCGCACTATGCGCTGAAACTGGCCGACAAATTCCATTCTTTCTACGACGCTTGCCGGGTTATCGATGAAGAAAATCCCGCGCTGTCCGGCGCTAGACTAAAGCTGGTGAATGCTGTTAAAATAGTGTTATCAGAGACATTGAGACTCATCGGTGTTTCCGCCCCAGATAAAATGTAACAAAACACGGACCAATGCGGACTAAACACGGACCAATGCGGAAATTTCTGTATAAGTCTGCGTAAAGTCAGTATAAGTCAGTAATAATGTATGAGAATCGGAATTGACGCCCGTTCGATACTGAATCCCGAAAAAGGCGAAGCGATCGGTGTCGGGCACTATACCTATCAGCTGATCCGGCACTTGCTGAAAAACGACACGCAAAACGAATACGTGATTTTCTTCGATTTCCGCGTGCGCGAGAAAGACATCAAAAAATTCACCCGGCCGAACGTCCAGATCAAGTTTTATCCTTTTTCCGACTACAAGAAATATCTGCCGGGCGCTTACAATGAAATCTTGGGCACGGCCACGCTGCAGAAAGAGAAGCTCGATGTGCTGCACACCATGTCTGCGTTCGACCGCATCCCGCTGGGTTATCGCGGGAAAACAGTGGTGACTTTCCATGATCTGGCGATGTTCAACGTGCCGCAATGCCTGCCGGCTGTGAAGCGGGCGCGCGGCAAGGCCATTGCGCGGCTGATGGCGCGCAAGGCTGACAAGATCATTGCCGTGTCGCAATCGCTCCGCAGCGATCTCGGCAAATTTCTCAAGATGAGCGACGGAAAAATCTCGGTCATCTATAGCGGGCTCGACGAGCGGTTCTTCGAACAATCCGACACGGATGCGGTCAAGGTTCTGGGCAAATATGACATTACGAAAAAATACATTCTTTTCCTGGGCACGCTGGAGCCTTCTAAAAACATCGCGCGCCTGCTGGAAGCGTTTGCGATCTTCAAACAGAAACAAAGGACGAAAAATGCCGGCAAATTCGACTACCAGCTGGTGCTGGCCGGGAAACGCGGCTGGCTGGCCAATGAATATCAGCAGATCATCAAGGATCTGGGCTTGGCCAAGGACGTGGTCTTCACGGGCTACATCATCGGCGACGAACTCTCACCGCTGTTCCATAAGGCTGAGTTTTTCGTGATGCCGTCGCTCTATGAAGGATTCGGCATGACGCTTCTGGAAGCGTTCGCGACCCAGACGCCGGCGATCGTTTCGCGTGTCGCCTCGCTGCCGGAATTGGCCGGCGACGCCGCGCATCTCATCAATCCGATGGACGTGGAAGAGCTGGCCGGGGCCATGGCGCTGTTTGCCGGCGACGAATCCTTGCGGGCGCAATACAAATCCAAAGGTCTGGCCCAGGCCAAAAAATTCAATTGGGACAAGTGCGCGCAGGAAACACTGGCGATATATAAAAGCTTAAAATAAGTATGTCTTTCAAGAAAGTCGATCCCAAGCAATCTTTTCCCAAGATGGAAGAAGAAATCTTAAAATTTTGGGAAGAAAATAAAATATTTGAAAAATCGATAGATAAGAAATCGCCAAAAGGTGATTATGTTTTTTATGATGGGCCGCCATTTGCGACCGGAACTCCGCATTACGGGCATATCGTAGCCAGCACGATGAAAGACGTGGTGCCTAGGTATTGGACAATGAGAGGCTATCGGGTTGAAAGAAAATGGGGCTGGGATTGTCACGGCCTGCCGATTGAGAACATCGCCGAAAAAGAACTGGGTATCAAGCAGAAAACCGAAATCGAGGCCATGGGCGTGGACAAGTTCAACGAGTTCTGCCGTTCCAAGGTTTTGGGCTATGTTTCGGATTGGAAAAAATTCATAACGCGGCTGGGGCGCTGGGCGGATGTGGACAATGCCTATAAGACGATGGATCTGCCGTATATGGAATCGGTCTGGTATGTCTTCAAGGAACTGTGGGACAAGGGCCTGATCTACGAAGGTTATCGCTCGATGCACATCTGCACGCGCTGCGAAACGACTTTGTCGCAGCAGGAAGTGAGCGAAGGGTATAAGGATATCAAGGATTTGTCGGCTATCGCGAAATTCGAACTGGCGGACGAGCCGGGAACTTTTGTCCTGGCTTGGACCACGACGCCGTGGACGTTGATCGGCAACGTGGCGCTGGCAATTGGGGAAACTATTGATTATGCGCAAGTGAAAAGTGCAGAAGGAAGTTTTATTTTAGCCAAAGACAGAATAGCCGATGTTTTCAAAGATAAGGAAGTTAAAATTACCGAAGAATTTAAAGGCAAAAAATTAGTCGGCAAAAGATACAAACCTTTGTTTGATTATTATATCGGTAAGGGATTACAGAACGAAGAAAACGGCTGGCAGATCTATGCCGGAGATTTCGTGACGACCGAAGAGGGAACAGGCGTGGTGCATATCGCACCGGCGTTCGGGGAAGACGATTTGAACCTGAGTCATCAATATAAGTTGCCGTTTATCCAACACGTGGGGATGAACGGAATCATCAAGCCGGAAGCGACTGATTTTGCCGGACTGTCCGTGAAGCCTATGGGCGATCATCAAAAAACTGATATTGAGGTCATCAAATATCTGGCGCATAATGGGCTGCTTTTCTCCAAAGAAAAATACGAACACAGCTATCCGCATTGCTGGCGCTGCGACACGCCGCTGATCAACTATGCGACATCATCCTGGTTCGTGAATGTGACGAAAATAAAAGACAAGGCTTTGAACTTGGCCAAGGATATCAATTGGTCGCCCAAACATATCAAGGAAGGCCGTTTCGGAAACTGGCTTGCCGGTGCGCGCGACTGGTCGATTTCCCGCCAGCGTTATTGGGCCTCAGTGATTCCGATTTGGAAGTGCGACAAATGCGAGCAGATGGAAGTTTTCGGTTCAATCGCGTCCCTGGAAGAAAAAAGCGGAAAAAAAGTCGCTGACTTGCACAAGCACATCGTCGACAAAGTTGTTTTCAAATGTGACAAGTGCGACGGGGAAATGAAACGTGTGCCGGACGTGTTGGACACTTGGTTTGACAGCGGTTCGATGCCGTACGCCCAAATGCATTATCCTTTCGAAAACAAGGAAAAATTCGAAGCTGGTTTTCCGGCCGAGTTCATTGCCGAAGGCGTGGATCAGACGCGTTCCTGGTTTTATTATCTGCACATTATTGCCACGGCCATCAAAGGTTCGCGGGCGTATAACAATGTCATCGTCAATGGCATCGTTGTCGGGACGGATGGAAAAAAGCTGTCCAAACGGCTGAAAAATTATCCCGATCCGATGGAAATGTTCGACAAGTACGGCGCCGACGCTTTGCGATTCTATCTGATGTCATCGCCGGTGGTGGCCGCAGACAACTTGGAGCTCAAGGAAGCGGATGTGTCCGATCTGGTGCGCGGAATGTTCCGGATGCTTTGGAATTCGTATTCATTTTTCGTCCTCTATGCCGATATCGACAAATTCGAGCCGAAAAAATTCAAGGCGCCCAAGGGTTTATTGGACAAATGGATCGTTTCGGAACTCAATGTCCTGATGCGCGATTTCAACAAACATATGGAAGCGTATGAACTGAATTACGCGGCACGTCTGTTGCCAAAATTCATTGATAATCTTTCCAATTGGTATATCCGGAGATCCAGAAAAAGATTTTGGAAAAGCGAAGACGACGCAGACAAAAAAGAAGCCTATCAGACTCTCCATCATGTCTTGGTGGAACTTTCCAAGCTGATGGCGCCGTTCACGCCATTTGTGTCAGAAGAAATTTTCAAAAATCTCACTGGCAAAGAGTCGGTTCATCTGGAAGAAATGCCGATGGTGGATGAAAAGATGATTGATGAAAAGTTAAACAAAGATATGCAACTTGTTCGTGATATTGTTACAAAAGGGCTAGAATTGAGAGCGAAAGCGGGCATTAAAGTTAGGCAGCCATTACCACTTATTAGAATTAATATTGAGTTGCATTCAGATTTGAATGAAATTATTAAAGATGAGCTAAATGTAAAAAATGTAACTCGAATTATTGGAAAAAATGAAGATCAAAAAGTACTTAAAGTAGCTCAGATTAAAACAACCAATATGGCTGATGTTTTGTTTGGAAAAACAAATAAGCCGACTATGGAAGTTCTGGCTTTAGAACTTGATACAAATATCACCCCAGAGCTGAAACTCGAAGGGATGGCACGCGAGATCATCCGGTTCGTCCAGGAAATGCGCAAAGAGGCGGGCTATGACGTTGACAACCGGATCCAAATCTGGCACACTGGAGCGTCGGAGGTTTTCGGCAAATTCGGGGAAATAATCGCCAAGGAAACGCTGGCCAGCGGCCTGACTGAAGGGCACGGCGATAGCTCCGATCTGACGAAAGAGTTCGTCATTGAAAAAAATAAAGTGGAAATTTCAATAAAGAGATAATCGGTAAAAATCATAGTACCTTAAAAGGAGGTGTGCGAAAAATAAAGTCCGGCTATTCTGGGTGTGACGGAAGGAAGCGATGTATTCATAGGAGTGAAAAGATCACAAAAGGGAGGAACTGATGAAAAACGGCATTCGAGAAGATGAGGCACTGGTTCAGGGAATTGGCGATTCGATAATAAGAGTGGTTGCCGGCACGCGGCACCCGCCCATCATCCGGGACGTCATGCACAAGGAGCTGATGCCCCTTCAGCCGTACGCATTCGATACGGCCATATTGGAAGTCCAAAACATGCAGGAGGCGGACGGCGTGACCGTGCATGATGTCTTTTACGCCCTGAGGCACAATGATCTGCTCTCCCGGGCGCTCTGGTTCGGGGATCT
>JBGQBV010000057.1:0-5921 GCA_041494985.1 Minisyncoccia bacterium | reverse complement strand
TTATCTTAGCAAAAACAAGCAGCTCAGTCAAGCAAGTTATCCACTTTTTTAGGCAAAATAATTGGTATTTTTTGCTTTATATAAGCCATTTTTTAAGATACACATTTAAAAAAGCCCCTAGACAAGGGCTTTTTTTATGCAAAATTTGTTTTTATCCTGTATTTATGGGCTAATATCGCAGACTCTCAATCATTTAATTTATCAAAATACGTCGTAACGTCGCTGATCCATTTGTTGGCCGCCGCCTGCCCGCCGGTCGCGTTGCAATCAGACCCGCATTTCCACAAAACCATTTTGGCCGGAGTGTTCCGACCCTCCTTTTCCACCAAAGTCGCGATCCGCTTGGCCACCGTATCCACCGCATCCTGCGGACTGTTGAAGCAAGTGTGCCCGCCGGTGCCCATAAGCTTGCGGATGCCCCGGTACCCCCAATAGTTATAGCAATCCTGCCCGTTGAGCACCGGCACATGCACGCCCCAGCTGCTTTCCTTTCTGGCGATACCGATAATGAACGCCGCCACCGTCCGGTCCTTTTGGGCGATATACGGAACCATCTTTTCGATCGGATAGCCTTTGACCATGCTCAGGATTTCTTTTTCCAGGGACTGTTGGTCTTTGGCTTGTTCGATGGCCAGAACCTGCTGCGTGAAGGCTTGGGCGTCATCGTCCGCGGAAGCCTCGGCGCCGAGAACCTTGCCTGTCTGGGAGATCTGTTCCTGCGCCGCCAACGGACGCAACTGCTCGGCTTGCGCGCCTTGTCCGAGATATTTATAGATAAAAGTCATCATCACCATGCCGAAAAGGATGGAGCCGACCATCGACAGGTTCCACAGCCTGACCAAGGAAAACTGCCCGACAAAACTGCGGGAAACTTCAGAGAGCGAATCATTGAGCAGAGCGTAGCGTTTTTCCAAAGATTGCACCAAAGAACTCGTCTTTTTCGGCTGGTAGCGGACAAAATCCTGCACCACCCGCGCACTGAGACTGTCCCATTTTCGCGAGCTGCGCTCAAGTTTCACGCCATTGCGTAAAAGTTCCTGTTCGCGAGGCGTGATATATAATTTCGAATCTTCAGTAAAGAAAGCCTCGCTCACTTTTCCGCGCGAAAAAAGGACGGAGGAGACTTTTTCCCGCCCCGAAACAGGACGTACGCGCGGCCGGCGCACGCTGGCGATGTCTATATTCTTCTTATCCCTGAATCTTATGTTCATCTGTCCTTAAGTATATCACTTTTCCTCTTTTTTAGAAAAAGACAGCATCCACGCCCCGGCTATTATCATTGCCGCGGAAAGTATCTGCCCCAAAGTCAGAAATCCCAGCAGAAAACCGATTTGCGGATCCGGCTGCCGGAAAGCCTCGGCAAAGATGCGGAAAATGCCATAACCGATCAAATAGGCCGCCAGCAGCGTGCCGGCCGGCAGTTTCTTTTTCCTCATCCCCCACCACAGGATAGCGAACAGGACCAAGCCCTCCAGTGCGGCTTCATATAGCTCCGACGGATGACGCAACGCGGTCGGATCACTGGCAAAATGCATTCCCAGCGACGAGCTGGTGACCCGGCCATAAAGTTCGCCGTTCAAAAAATTGCCCAGCCGGCCGAAAAAATAGCCCAACGGCAAGGCCGGCACCACGAAATCCGCCCACCGGAAAAAATCGATCTTCCGGGCCCGCAGAAAGAACCAGCTGCCGAAAAGCACGCCGATGGCCGCGCCGTGATAACTCATCCCATAGAGACCGACGAATTGCCCGCTGGCCGGATCATAAGGCGAAATCACCTGCAAAGGATGTGCCAGGTAGTATGGAAGGTTATAAAAAATGACGTAGCCGAGCCGCCCGCCGACCAATGCGGCGAAAAATGCCACCAGCAGGAAATCCAACAAATCAGCTTCTAGCTTATAGCTTATAGCTTCATTAGCTTCTAACTTTTGTGAATTTATGATTCGTTCAGAAAATTCTCCTTTTTTTATTCTCCACATCAGCAGAACATAGACCACAGCGAAACCGACCAGATAGGACAGCGCGTACCAGCGCACAGAAAAAGAACCGACCGTAAAAGCGATCGGATCTAGGTGCAGCGGCAAGTTTTGATACCAGGAAAGCATACGCTATGAATTGTAATTCCGTAGCTGGCCTTTGAATTCGACGGCATAGATATCCCACAGAGCCAGGAACAGGGCCACGATGACGGGACCCAGGATGAATCCGGCCAGGCCGAACATGGCTAGCCCGCCCAGGATGGCGAAGAAGACGATCAGCGGATGCATCTGCGAATTCCGGCTGACCAACTTGGGTTTCAAAAAATTATCGATGACGGAAATGACGCCGAAGCCGACCGCCAGGATCACTGCGCCCTGCCAGATATTCCCCATCAAAAACATGATGATCGCCGCCGGCAGCCACACCAGGCCCGTGCCAACCATCGGAATCAGGGACAGGAACATCATGAACACTCCCCAGACGATCGCCGAAGGTATGCCGACAGCCGCAAACAGCGCGCCACCGACAATCCCCTGGATGATGCCGATGATCAAAGTCCCTTTGACTGTCGAGCTGCTGATGGAAACGAATTTATCAATCAGGATCTTTTCGTGCGAATCGCGGAGCGGACTCAGATAGATCACTTTGTCCACCAACTGGCGGCCACCGATCAGGAAATAATACATCGTGAAAAGCATCACGACGCTCATGAAAAAGAAGTTGGCGACATTCTGATAGGTTTTCTGCAGGATCCCGAAAATATTCTGGCTCAGGTCCGTGGCCGACATCCTGATCGTGTCGCTGTTGATCAGGTTGTTGAGCCCCAGAGATACCAGCATCGGATTCGTGTTGATGTTGCCAACCAGCCGGTCGATGTAGGTCTGATGGGCCACGCCGCTGCCGGCCGTGATGTTCTGGTATAAAGTCGAGATTTCCTTGACACCCAGCCCGATGACGCCCAGAAACAGGACTATGAAGATGATCATTCCGAGCGAGGCGGTCAAAAACGCGCTGATTTTCCGCCTGTTTCCCGTCAGACGCAGGAAAAATCCGAAAGGTTTCTGGAAGATCACCGCCAAGATGGCGGCCAACAGGATGGAGATGAAAAACGGCTGAAAGATCAGAAAGGTGACGATGCTGATGCCTAGCAAGGCCAGAAAGAAGAAATATACGTTGAAATTTTTCAGTTCCATAAGGATTATCCTTTATTTAAGGCAAGGCGTTTCTATTTGCCTTTGCTTGTTAATTTGTTACAATTATAGCACGTGTAAGCATTTTTTCAAACATTTCAAGCCTTATGGATAATATGAACTTTTATCAGTCGCACCGCAACCGGCTCATCGTCAATGCTGATGATTTCGGCGTCAGTCCGCGCGCCAACCGTAACATCCTCTATCTCATAACCCTGGGCAAGATCGACCGGGTCAGTGTCATGGCCTATGGCAATTTTTCCGACAAGGAAATCAAAGATCTGGTCCGCAGCAGCGTCAAAATCGACATCCATCTCGACATCCTGCACGAATTCCACGACGAGCGCAGCAAGCGGCAAAGCGCCATCGTTCGGATATTAGGATTCTTGGGAAAAATCCTCAGCGGAAAACTTTCTCGCAAAAAAGTGGAAGCGGACTGGCGGAGACAATTGGAAAAGTTCCGGGAAATCTTCGGCAAAAATCCGGACGGCGTCAACTCGCACGAACACGTGCATTTCTTCCCGCCATTTTTCAAGGTCGCGCTCAAACTGGAAGCAGAATATTCCATCCCGTACATCCGTTTCGGCGACAGCGTTTCCATCCTGCATCACAAGCTGGTGGCTTATATCCTGCACCTGCTGAGAATGGTCAACAGCAACGCCTGCCTGAAATCCGGCTGCGTCTCTTCCGGTTCGTTGGTCAGCCTCGACTGGATCAGCGACGTCGACAAATTTTTGAACAAATTGCCCGAAGGCACGGTGGAAATCGCCTGCCACCCGGAACTGGCCGAGGACTTTGTGAAAATAAAACAATATTTCTAAAAATACATTTTGCAATAAAAAAACAGTCCGTGACATCCGGACTGTTTTTATTTTGCCTCTTTTTTTGAAAAAGCACTCAGCAAGATGCCGACAATGAACACGGAAGACAACAGCAGGATGTTTTTGATGATTTCCGTCTCAGCGACCACTGCCAGGATCCGATGCGAATAGAAGTACCCGATGGAAATGAACAGGACGGCATGGATCAATGTCGCGCTGCTGTCATAGAGGAAAAACTTTTTCCAGCGCGCACCCAAGGTGCCGGCAATCACCGGACCGAAAAAACGGATGCCCGTGATGAACCTCAGGAAAAAGATGGCCTTGCCGATGTTGTCGATGACCAGATGCTCATATTGGATCAGCTTGTGCCTCCGCATCTTGAGATTGAACCGCTCGACATATCTGTTGCCGAAAAAACTCAGCCGATACAGGATATTGTCGCCGATAATGCCCCCGGCAGCGGCGAGCAAGAAAACCGACACTATGTTCAGATGCGCCGTTTTGGCCACATAGCCGAAAAGGATGAGCACAACAGCTTCCGGCAAAGGAATCAGATAGCTGACAAACATGGAAAACAGGAAGATCCCGATGTAGGATCCGCCCCTGATCGAATGTATCAGGAATCCGATCTCGCCCAGATGATTTTGCAAATGAGAATACATTTCTAAATTTCAATTTTGGAAAATAAATAGCTGCCGATGACCAGAAAAAGAAGTGTCGCTCCACCCAGAGCGAAAAAGTCATATTGGATTCCGATGTGCGCCGCCCCGCTCAACGTCCCGCGCAAGGCGTCCACGCCATAGGTCAACGGATCGAACCGGGCGATGGTTCCCAACACTTTCGGCGCGCCCTCCAGCGGGAACAACGATCCCGAAAGGAAAAACAGCGGCATGACCAGGAAGTTCATGATCAGCTGGAAACCTTGCATATCCTCCAGGACGGAAGCGATGGCTGTGCCCAGCGCCGTGAACAGCAGCGCGATCAGGAAAATGAAAAATATGGCTAGCGGCATCATCGCTATATTCACAGGGCGAAATCCGACCGCCACCGAAATGAGCAGAACTAGCAAACCTTGGATGGTGGCGACTGTCGCACCGCCCAATGTCCGTCCCAACATTATCTCGAACCGCGTCACTGGAGCAACCAATGTCTCTTTCAGAAATCCGAACTGCCTGTCCCAGATGACTTCGATGCCGGAAAAGATCGCCGTGAAGAGCACGCCCAACGTTATCACCCCCGGCGCCAGGAACTGCAGGTAATTTCCCCCGCCGGCTTTCTGATATATGGGTCCGAATCCGAATCCCAAGGCCACCAGAAACAAAAGCGGCTGGCCGAGCGAACCGACGATCCGCGCCTTTGAACGGCTGTAACGCTTGAGTTGTCTAAGCCAAAGGATATATATCGCCAACATAAATTAAAATAAAATTATAAATTCTAATATCTAAGCACTAAATTCTAAATAATTTCAAAATTCAAATTTTCTAAATTTTAAACATCTGTTTTGTATTTTGATATTGTAATTTGTTTAGGATTTAGATATTAGGATTTAGGATTTTAAACCTATCTGTGCCCCCTGCTCCACATCTTGGCATGACGCCTGAGTCTTTCCCTTTTGCCAACTTCTTGCTGGCGGATGACTTTTCCCGTCAGAGCCAGGAACGCCTCCTCCAACGAAGCCTTGTTCGTCTGTTTTTTCAAATCTTCAGATGAGCCCTCAGCCACGATCTTGCCGTGATCGATGATGGCGATGCGGTCAGCCATTTTCTCCGCTTCTTCCATGTAGTGGGTCGTCAGGAAAACGGTGATGCCTTCATCCTGGTTGAGACTTTTTATATATTTCCAGATGTGGTTCCGGGTCTGCGGATCAAGACCGATCGTCGGCTCGTCCAGATAGAGGATTTTCGGATGATGGATGAGACCTCTGGCGATTTCC
>JBGQBV010000056.1:0-5993 GCA_041494985.1 Minisyncoccia bacterium | reverse complement strand
GAACATTATATACAATGTAGAGGTATAATAAAATAAATTCCAGTAATTTAATTGATCGGAATAATGCGATGGGCTTGCTAATTGACCATGAAATGGATACGAAGGAAAAAAGGCTTAAAATCAAGGGAAATGAGATTAAGTAATTGTGGACAGTTTGTTGATAAGCCTGTTTGAACCAGGAAAATGTTCCACGTGGAACAAGTGCGAGCACTTTCTCCTTGAAAATGTTCCACCCGCCTCGACTCGCGAAAGACGCTCGTCGAAGCGAGGCGGGCGTGGAACATTTTGTGTGCAGGGTTTTTAGTCTTGACAAAATGGATATATTATTGTTTAATAAATATAGCCAAGCCAGCAGCGTCAAACACAGGAAAATGTCCGACAAATATAAATAGACGCCGGTGTACTCATTAAAGCCTCCGTTTACAGGATAAAAAAACAGAACTTTTCTGACCGACAGGGTGCTGGCTGCTAGAAACGCCCAAAAAAACCAGACATCCGGTCTTTTTTTGAAAATTTGCCAGTAGTTGGCCAGTGTTTCCATGGCCTAAGTATACATTTAATTAGGTCTTTTGTCAGATTTTGCAGCTATTGCAAATACCCGGTTTTTGTAATAGACTGGCCAAAGTCCTTTATAAAAACCGAAAGGAGGTTGCAATGAACAAGAATATCTTTGAGATCTTGGATGCGGCTGGCTTTGCAACGCGCCCTAGTCCGGCTGAATTTCTGGACAATTGGGACAGGAAATTTGTGGTGGCAGCCGAGGGAGATGCTGTCATCATCACCGTGAAGGGGAGTATTCAGAACAAGCTCCCAAAACTGGAAGGTATGTTTGTCTTCAATATGAAGGACCGCGCGACGAATGCCTCTGCTGAAGAAGTGGAGGAGATAAGGAAGATCCTTGAAATCAAACCTTTCGATCGGGCAGCTTGAACGCATCGATAAGATGCAGGTGATGGGGCACGAACGTTGTGTCCCATCTATTTTTTTATCCAGCACTAATCTTGAGTGGTGCATTTTATATTTTGCAAAAACCGGAAATTAGTGCTGGATTTATTGACTAACTTCCTTCAGTTGCTATGATATGATATGGTTGAAAAGGGAAAGGGGTCGGGAAAACAGGAGTTTTCCCGGGGTGGAAATATTAAAACCGCAAGGTTTTAAGGAGCCCCAAAAGGGCGACGGGCCTATAGTAAAACGGTATTACACATCCATGGCATGGATGGAGCTGGGGTTCGACTCCCCATAGGTCCACGAATATTTTTTCTCTGTGCTCGTAGCTCAATGGATAGAGCAAATCCGTCCTAAGGATGAGATGTAGGTTCGATTCCTACCGAGCGCACACAGTTCATCTATGATGCGTAAAATTCCAAAACCGGTCAGCGCGGTTTTGCAAAAAATTGAAAAAGAGGGATTTGAAGCGTATGTCGTGGGCGGTTGCGTGCGCGATTTGATCATGGACAAAACGCCCAAGGATTGGGACGTGGCGACCAACGCCACGCCGGACCAGGTGCAGAAATTTTTCCCGGACAGTTTTTATGAAAACGAATTCGGAACTGTGGGGGTGAAGGTGGAAAAGTTCGCGCCCAACGGCAAGAGCGATCGCGAGCATGACGTGATCGAAGTGACGACTTTCCGGGTGGAAGCGGCCTACACGGACCGCCGCCGGCCGGACCAGGTCCAGTTTGTGAAAACCATCCAGGAAGATCTGGGGCGGCGGGATTTCACCATGAACGCCATCGCGCTCAGGGTGCAGGCGGACGCTTTCGACATCGCTGATCCGTATGCCGGCCAAAAGGATATCAAAAATAAGCTTATCCGCACGGTGGGCGATCCGCAGGACCGCTTTGATGAAGACGCGCTGCGCATGATGCGCGCCATCCGTTTCCATGCCCAGCTCGGATTTGAAATCGAAAAGGAAACTTTTGAAGCGATCAAAAAAAATAGCAAGCATCTGCAAAAGATCGCCTTGGAAAGGATCAAGGACGAGCTGGAAAAAATCATCCTGTCCGACAACGCTTCTGAAGGCATCGATATGCTGCACCAGACAGGACTGCTGGAACATGTCATCCCGGAATTGGAAAAAGGGGTCGGCGTGAAACAGAACCGGCACCACATCTATACGATCTATCAGCACAGTATCCTGGCGCTGAAATATTGTCCGTCGTCGAAATTGGAAGTGCGTCTGGCGTCGCTGCTGCATGACATCGCCAAGCCGCAGACCAAGCGAGGAGAAGGGGAGTTCGCGACTTTCTATAACCATGACCATGTCGGCGCCCGGGTGGCGGAGAAAATATTGCAGCGGTTGCATTTTTCCAACGAGGTCATCCAAAAAGTGAGACTGCTGGTGGATCAGCACATGTTCTATTATAATCCAGACGAGGTGGGTGAGAGTTCGGTGCGCCGGCTGATCCAGAAAGTCGGGCTGGAAAACATGCAGGACCTGATCGATCTACGTATCGCCGACCGATTGGGATCCGGCACGCCCAAGGCCAAACCGTACAAGCTGCGGCATCTGGAATATATGATCGACAAGGTTTCGCATGACGCGGTCTCGGTCAAGATGCTAAAATTGAACGGCAACGATCTGATGAAAGAGTTGGGGATTGTCCCCGGGCCGAAAATCGGCGCCATTCTGGATGTCCTGTTGGCGGAAGTCATCGAGGAGGCTGGGAAGAATAATCGGCAGCATTTGCTTTCCCGCGCCAAGGAGCTGGCGGAAAAAGAATTGGAAAACCTTCGGGAAATGGCCAAGGAAAAAATCGAAGAGAAAAAAGAAGAAGAAGATAAGGAAATCAAAGAGAAGCATTGGGTGAAATAGAATGGTTGTCAGCGGGTGTTTCAGATAACAGGTTGTACGGAAACCGTCCAGGGATATTTCATTGTTTTTATTTATGCAAGATTTCTTGGAAAAAGCAAAAGCTAAAATAGCATGCCTGCTTTTTTTGGTCAGCATTGCTAGCGTTTTCGGAATTGTTGGATACGAACATCTGGCAATTGGAAAAATCGACGCGGACAATTCCGTAAAAAGAGGAATCGACTTCCTGTTTGCAGATCAGAAAAGTTATGGCGAGTTTGGCGTGCAGGAATGCCAGGACGAAAGCCTGACGCAGTGCACGGAGGCGAGCTCACCCTTCGGCACGACATTCGTGTTGTATTCGCTAAGTGGCGTCAAAAATGAAAAAGCTGAGGCGATGATTGCCGCCGGGACAAGGTTCCTGCAGAGCGAAAAGCTGCCTGGAGGACTGTGGTCTTATTACACGAAAAGAAACACTGCCGCACTCACACCTGATCTGGATGACACTGCTATGGCATCATTTGTGTTGAAGCAGAACGGTTACGACGTCAGCGAGAACACGAAGGTTTTTGAACAAAACAGGAATGAAAAAAACATTTTTTATACCTGGGTGAATATTTTCGGCGGTTCCAATGATATCGACTGCGCGGCAAACGCAAACATGCTGATGTATCTGCAAAAGAACGATCCTGCCGTCTGCCGATATATAAATGAAGAAGTGACAAAGGCGGGAAACTGTTCGCCGTATTATCCAGACAAGCTTGCGGTGTATTATGTCGTTTCGCGCGCGGCCAAGGAAGGAGTCAGTTGTCTGGAGGAAAACAAAAATCAGATAATAAAAAATATTTTGGAGCTGCAGAAGCAGGACGGGTCATTCGGCAGCGATATCCAGAACGCATTTGCGGTCAATGCTCTTTTGAATTTCGGATACGACCGGGAGGCGTTAGGTAAGGGCCTGCGGGCTATCATCGGGCGACAGGAAAAAGACGGATCTTGGAAGGCCGGCGCGGCGTGGTTTACCGTGAACGGCAGGGACTCAAGTTTATTTTATGGCTCCAGGGCATTGACCACAGCTCTTTCCGTGGAAGCCCTGAAAAGATATTAGAGGTCAAGCTTCGGTGCACAAAGGCGTCTATCTGAACAATGTGGAAAAAACCAGGATCATATAGGCGAAGAAAAGATAAAACAAATAGATCTCTTGGTAATTTTCCAAATTCACCAGATAGACAAGGAAAATCGCAAACGGCCAGGTGGCGAAGAAAAGATAGGCGCTGCCGCTGAAAAAACTGAAAAGCAGGAGAAAAATAGCGCAAGCCAGGCCGATGAGCAACTTGGCTTTTTTAAGTCCGAACATGGTCGGTAGCGTTTGGATGTTTGCGTGTTTGTCGCCGGCAAAATCCTTGATGTCTTTGATGTTCGCGATAATCGCGAATCCGAACAATATGAACCACAGGGCGTTTTTGGGGAAAGCAACTGTGTGCTGGTCAGGCGAGACCAGGAAAAATCCGGCCATAGCTATGGCTAGGGCGTTAAGCCCCAATAGTGGCGATGAGAAGAAAATAAATCTTTTTAGGCGCAGCGGCTGGGCTGAATATAGGAAATAAACAGCCTGAAACATCAACAGCAGATAGAGGGTGACATAATTCAAGAGAATCACGCCGCTCAGTATATAGATGAAAAGCACGAAACCTATCGTGCGAGATTGATCTAGGGAAATAGTGTTTTTTATAAGAGGACGGTCAGGGTTGGATATCTTGTCGATTTCGATATCCGCTTCGTCGTTGACTATTACAGCGAACCAGGCGTTCAGGGCGATGAGCAGGAAAAAGATCGCCAGCGCGAGGATATTGGGCAAATTAAGCAGCTTTTCCGGGTTTAAAAAACCAGGGTACAGGAACATGCCTAAAATCCCGATAGTGCAATAGTAAAGCACTCTTTCCAATCGCAGATTTTTTTTCCAGGCCTGCCAGACAGCGGGCATCGCAAATTTGAAGACCAACAATGATTGCAAAACAGTGCCCAGCCAGAAGACGCGTGCCAGGAAAAGTTCACTCTGCTGCTGGAAGAGCAGTCCCAAGTCTTTGGGTATAAGCGTGAGCAGATGGACGGCGATCGGCCAACTGTTGGAAAACTGGCCACTGAAGAACAGAGAATAGTCAGTCTGTGAATTTTTCAAAAGCCAAGGCAAGGCGATTATGCTCGGAGTTGCCGCATAGATGAAAAAAATGCAATAGGCACCAATAAAGCCGAGAGCTGACAAAAAAAGATTCTTTGTCTGGTAATATGTGAAAATGAAAATTGCAGCCAGGATAATAAAAATTTCAATGCGTATTCCGGGGGTCACGCCTGAAGTCTGTAGACGCCCGAAAAAAGTGAAGAAAGCCGGGATAATGGCGGCTGGTTCTAAAATATTATAGCCGATCTTCCAACCCTTGCCCGAAGTAATGATCAGGTCGATGAGGGGACCCAGCCAGATGACAGGGAAAAGAGTCACCATCAGGCCAAGAATCTTGGGAAGCGCGACTTTGGTTAAAAAAAATAAGAGCAGGGCCAGGGAAAGGATGATGGAAAAATAAAAATAAATGAAATGGGTGAATGCCGAATATCCCGAAGTAAACGGGTCAGATGCGGACACGGAAGAGAAATTTTCCAAAAAAGTCCGCACAAGCGAGATGCCAACAATGGCGGATATCATGGCAATAACGCCCACTGGCTTTTCCTGGTAGAATATTTTTTTCAGTGAATCTGGCATGTTTAATTGGGTAGATAATTATAGCAGTAGAGCCATTTTGTGAAGCGGGCGTAGAGTGGCTTGAAACAAGCCTTTTGTAATCTCAATGTAACATAAAAATAGCTTTAAGCAATACTGGAAAAAAATATATAAAAATACATTAAGCGCTTTTGTGGGCTGGCTTAGCCATCGTGAAAGCGGCCATCGATATTGGGGTAATTGGTTCAATTGAAATTAAAAATTGACTTTTGCCTTGTTCTGGGATATTTTACGTAAAAGTTGGCAGTTTTTTCAGGAGTCGTTTGTGAGCATACAATAAATTTGCAGCGGGGTATAGTACACCGGTAGTACGCACGATTCGGGTTCGTGTGAACCGGGTTCAATTCCCGGTACCCCGACAGACTATTCGGTGCTGGGTGAAGGTTCGTATGATCCCGGTCCGATTCCGGGTATCCCGACAGGAAAATT
>JBGQBV010000055.1:0-6012 GCA_041494985.1 Minisyncoccia bacterium | reverse complement strand
ATTTGATACTTTTACCGTTTGGGACTGCGATGGTTTGCACGTTTTCCGCTTTTGAAAATCCTTCGTTTACATCCACTTCCGCCCAACCCTGCTGCAACAGATTATTTTTGATCGTTTCCTTGGGCGTACCTGACGCTGACACTTGCTTGATATAGTCGATTAGTTCTTGCGTTATCATTTTTTTGTTTTTCGCTTCACTACCATATGTAGTTGTATGGTAGTAATCGCAAAATTATATCATTTTACAAAATTACTATTTTTGCAAACTAATTATAGCTGATTTAAATACAAAATGAAAACCCCGAATGATCAGGGTTTTTATTTGTATTTGATTGTTAGAAGAGTCCCATTTGTCCGAAGAGGGTGAAGACCATCAAGGGAACCAGGGCGACGAGCACGGCGAAATTGAATTCCGCGGCTTGCACTTCGTCTTTGTGCCTTTTCTCACAATCGGGACAGCTGTGTTTTGGTGTCTCCATATTGTTTTTGTTTTTACCTAGCCACAACTTTCTGGAAGAAAGCGATGACTGGCTTATGAATTAGCTGATTAGCTGTTTTAAACACAAAAAACGGGCGTTATCACCCGTTTTTTATCTTCATATATCCATTATACTCCATTTTTCGCCCTTTGTCAAACATTTAGGCAGCTACCTTGGCTTTGGCGGCGATTTCCTTGAAAATCTTGTCGGCGACTTTCGGATTTTCCTTGAGGAAGACTTTAGCTGTTTCCCGGCCGGCGCCCAGTTTCACGTCGCCATAGGCCAGCGAGTTGCCGGATTTTTTCACCACCTCATATTTCACGCCCGCGTCCAAGAGATCACCGGGAAGCGAGATGCCCTCGTTATACATGATGTCGAATTCCGCTGTCTTGAATGGAGCGGCGACTTTATTTTTCACGATTTTGACTTTCACGCGATTGCCCACCACTTCTTCCCCTTTTTTGATCTGGGCGGCGCGGCGGACTTCCACCCGCATCGAGGAATAGAATTTAAGCGCCTGTCCTCCCGTAGTCGTTTCCGGATTGCCGAACATCACGCCGATTTTCATCCGGATCTGGTTGATGAAGATGACGGTCGCGTTCGAACGGGAAATGATAGCAGTCAATTTTCTGAGGGCTTGCGACATCAGGCGGGCTTGGCGTCCGACGTGCTGGTCGCCCATCTCGCCTTCGATTTCCGCCCGCGGAACCAACGCGGCGACCGAGTCAACGACGATCACATCCACCACGCCACTGCGCACCAATGATTCCACGATGTCCAAGGCTTGCTCGCCCGTATCCGGCTGGGAAACCAACAGATTCTTGATGTCGACGCCGATCTTCTTGGCATATTCCGGATCCAGCGCGTGTTCCGCATCCACAAAGGCCGCCGTGCCACCCAGTTTCTGGGAATTGGCGACGATATGCAAGGTCAGGGTCGTTTTTCCTGAAGATTCCGGTCCATAAACTTCCACCACTCTTCCGCGCGGCACTCCGCCGATGCCGGTCGCGATATCCAGCGAAACCGAACCGGTCGGAATCGACTCGATATCAACTCGTTTGACGTCGCCCAATTTCATGATCATCCCTTCGCCGAATTTTTCCTGGATGTCTTCCACGAGCTTGTCCACGTCTTTCTTCTCGACGTTTTTCATCTTTTCCACCAGCTCCTTGGGAGCCTTTTTTTCTTTGACTGCGTATGCCATATGTTTTTCTTGATTTTAATTTTTAGGCTTATTTATTCTGCGTCCAATTGGTTTTCCTAGACCTTGCCGTCAGCGGTATATTTGATGTCCCGCACCACGCCCGGGTCGTTGCTCAGCGCGCCGGCGTCTTTCCCGTTGATTTTCACGAAAGTCTCATTACCTTTGCCGGAAGTGACGCTGACCGATTCCTTGGCGTCGAAAGTCTGGACCGATTGCGGCAGCAGCACCCCGCTATAGACCAGGTTGCCATCCGCCTCCACCGAAAGCCATGTCGGATTCGGGCTGACATAGATTTGGGCGGAAACAGGACTGGCGGTTGGCGGCGTATCGGTCGCAGCCGGACTCTCGGCCACCTCCGGCGCGGCCGGATTGGCGGCATCCTGGAAATTGGCGTTCACCGAAACGGACTGCGTCGCCTCCTTGTCGAACTTGCTGCGCGCTTTCACGTTGATCGTGTTAAGACCGGGTTTCAGTCCGACGTCCTCGCCGAATTCCCCGTTTTCATTGACCAGTACCGGCTGGTCGTTGATGAAGACCAGCGCGTCCTTTTCGGCGATGCCGGTCACGTGGACCATGTTCCCGTCGATGGCGGAACTGTCCGCCGGCTTGATGATCGCCAGACGCGGCGCGGAAACGAAATTGTTCACCTCCCGGTAGAGATAGAGGAAGCTGGCCAGCACCAGGATGGCCACGCCGCCGACCACGAACATTTTGGGAGTGACGATGAATTGGGAAAATTTGACCGGCTTGTTGGTCTTGTCGCTGTCGGAAATCTTCTTGATGTTCCGGTGGATGCCTTTCTCGCGCTGATATTGTTTGATCAGCATCGTTTCGTTAAGACCCATGAAAATCGCATAGCTTCTCAGGAAGCCTTTCACATACACATCGGCCGGCAGTTTGGCATATTCGCCCTCTTCGATGTATTCCAGATATTTGGCTTGGATTTTCGTGCTCTTGGAAATTTCCGCCAAATTCAACCGGCGTTCATTTCTGAGTTTTTTCATGCGCTCGCCAAGCGTCAAAGAATCGATTTTTTTTGTCGTGAATCGAACCATAATATCTAAAATTCTAAATTCTAATATCTAAATTCTAAACAAATTTTAATATCAAATTTTCAAAATTCAAAACTGTTTTGACCATTTGAATTTGTTATTTCGATATTGTTTAGGATTTCAGATTTAGTGCTTAGGATTTTTTATCTGCTACATTTGCCATTTGTCCCGGACAGTCTGGTCTTGGATCGAATCCTCATAGGCTGGCTGGTTTGGTCCGCCGATCAGCACCTCGCGGGGTTTCGCCCCGTCGGCCGGTCCCACGACGCCGCGCTGCTCAAGGATGTCCACCAGACGCGCCGCCCGTGAATAGCCGATGCGCAGCCGCCTTTGCAGGAGGGATGAGGAAGCTTTGCCGGCTTGGATGACGATCTGTTTGGCTTCTTCATAGTGCGAATCTTCCTCTTGGTCGTCACTCCCTTCGACAGCTGATGCAAAATCGATCTTGCCGTTGGCATAGGTCGTCGTGACTTCTCCGTTGCGGTTGCCCTTGTGTTCAGGTGCATCCTCCACGATGTCGTCTTCCAATGAGTCTTCGATCTTTTCGAATTTCTGCCGGTTGATGAAATCCACGACCTGCTTCACTTCATTCTCAGAAACATAGACTCCCTGCAGCCGCCGCAGACCCTGCGCGGCCGCGGAGGAAAACAGCATGTCGCCGTTGCCCAGCAGTTTTTCCGCGCCGGAAGCGTCCAGGATGGTGCGGGAATCCATCAGCGCCGGAACCTTGAAGGCGATGCGCGTCGGAATGTTGGATTTGATGAGGCTGGTGATGACCGTGACGATCGGCTTCTGGGTGCTCAAGATCAGGTGGATGCCCACGGCCCGCGACATCTGCGCCAAGCGGATGATCGCGCCTTCGACTTCCTTGCCGTGCGAAGTCATCAGGTCCGCCAACTCGTCGATGACGATGACGATGAACGGCAGCTTCTCGATCAGTTCCTCGTGCGTCTCATTGGTTTCCGCATCGACATAGCTGCGCATTTCTCCGTCGTCCGCTTTCTGGTTGTATGACGCGATGTCGCGCGAACCCGCCGACTGCAGAAGTTTGTAGCGGCGTTCCATTTCCCCGATCGCCCATTTGAGAGCGCTCAAGACTTTGCTGTTTTCCACGATCACATCGGAGAGCAGATGCGGGATGCCGTTGTAGAGCGTGAGCTCCACCCGTTTCGGATCAACCAGGATAAGCCGGAGGTCCTGCGGCGAGTTCTGATAGAGCATAGACATCAGGATCGAGTTCACGCAGACGCTTTTGCCGGAGTTCGTCGAACCGGCGATGAGCAGATGCGGCATTTTTTTCAAATCGCCGAAAATATAATTGCCGCTGACATCCTTGCCGAGCGCCAACAGCAGATTGCTCTGCCTTTTCTCGAATTCAGCCGACTGGATGATTTCCACCAGGCGCACCATGGCCGGAGTCTTGTTCGGAACTTCGATACCGATCAGTGATTTGCCCGGAATCGGCGCTTCGATGCGGATCGGATGGGCAGCCAGCGCCAGCGCCAAGTCTTGGCTGAGCGAGGTGATGCGGCTGAGTTTGACGCCGACCGCCGGACGGAAACTGTATTGGGTCACCGTCGGACCGGTCTTGATCTCGCCCAGCTCGACATCGATGCCGAAATGCTTGAAAGTGTCTTGGATGATTTTGACATTGTTGTTCACGTCCCCGCCCTGTGCTTTGCCGGTATAGGTTTCCAACAGATCCGTGCCCGGAAGGTCCCAGTCCATCTGTTCGACTTGCTTCGCCTTCTTGTGCTTGCGCAGTTCCTTGGGAATCCAGGCAGCCGCTTTCTGCAGCACGCTCTCGCTGATCTCGCCTTCTCCGTTCGGATCTTTCACAAATTCCACTTCGGCCTCGCCAGCTTCCTTATCACCCTGACTGTCCACGATGACCGGATCTTCAAGTTCATTTTCCGCGCCTTCTTCGTCCTCTTCGCCTTCTGTCGCGTCTTCTCCGTCCTCTTCATCTTCCTCACTCTTGACCCAGCGCTGGATGAACTTGTCAATCAGCTTGGCCAAGGAGAAATTGAAAGCGACGATGATGCCGATCAGGAAAATGGCGATCAGGATGACGGTGCCACCAGCGGTGCCAGTCAGCTTGGCCAGCAGGAAGGCGGACACATAGCCGAGAAATCCCCCGCCGTCGCCGGCTTTGGCCGCAGCCAACATCTTGTCGGAATTGTAGGAAAGGATGTGCACCAGCCCGAGCACGCTGGCAAAAGCCACAAAAATCCCGAGCAATTTGGAAACATAGAACAGCGTTTCCTTGCGGAAAAGCAAAATCACCCCGGCAACAATCAGCAAGATCGGCGAAACATATTTGCCGACCCCGAACATCCAACCGGCCAGCGAATCGAGAAACTTGCCCAAAGGACCCGCCTCGACGATTTTGGCGTCAGACAGGAAGCCCAACACGAAAAGAATCGCTAAGGCGAACAGAAAAATGGCCACCGCGCTGCGTTTCGCATCGCCGTGAATGACCGGCTCCGTTTCGTCAAATTCCAGTTCTGGTTGCTTTTTTTTGCGTCTTCCCATATGCAACTATTCTAACACAACTTTGTTTTTTTTTCTATTTTTAAGGAGCTTTTTCGCTGCTTATCATAAACTGACAAATTTCACGGGGAGCACTTTGCGGAAAATCCCAGCCACGAAGATCGAATCGGACTCGGACATATAGATCGGATGGTGCGCAACATTGGTCGAATGCGGGAAAAGCCCGATGACGCCCTTGCCCATGTTTTTATAGCGTTTGATGGTCGCCATCCCATTGATGACCGCCACCACGATTTTGCCCTCAAAATCGGCTTGTCCTTCAGCTTTTTCGAAAATCACGTAGTCCCCGTCACTGATCCCTTCCTTGTTCATCGAATCTCCCAGCGCCTTGACAGCGAACAACTTTTCCGGCTCCGCCTTATGAAAAAGGCTTTTGGAGAGCTGCAGGAAATCATCCGCCGGATTGTCATCGGCATAGGCCAGCGCTTCCCCGCAGGAAGCCAAACCGTAGAGCGGGATGGAAAAGATGTTCTGCGCGTTGCCATAGTTCTCATTTTCCACTAAATAGATCTTTTTGTTCTCGTCGCGCGTGATCAATTCCTTTTTCTCCAGCGCCTCGATCACCTGCATGACCGATTTCATGCTGTCCGCGATGCCCTGCGCCGCCAGATATTTCTGCAGGCGATAGCTGGTCGGTTTCTCACCCTGCTGGAGCGTCAGCTCGCGGATGGATTCCAGGATGTTCTTCTGTTTCGATGTTAACTTCATATTTTTGAAAATTAAT
>JBGQBV010000054.1:0-6344 GCA_041494985.1 Minisyncoccia bacterium | reverse complement strand
TCGGCTGCCATGCCGGCGCAATCACCCACGTTGTCACCCACGTTGTCCGCGATGACCGCCGGATTGCGAGGATCATCTTCCGGGATTCCCGCT
Source organism: Minisyncoccia bacterium (assembly GCA_041494985.1). Taxonomy (GTDB): domain Bacteria; phylum Patescibacteriota; class Minisyncoccia; order Moranbacterales; family GWC2-37-73; genus JBGQBV01. The sequence continues at coordinate 6,251 of JBGQBV010000054.1, read as the reverse complement.
TCAACTTTTCCAACCAAATCAGCGCCCACGTCGGCCGCCTTAGTAAAGATTCCTCCACCCAGGCGGGCAAAAACGCTGATCAAGCTGCCGCCGAAACCGACGCCCACCAGTGCCTTTATGTCACCGGTCAACCAATAGAAACCGGCCACGACCAACAGGCCCAGTCCGATCACCAAAAGTCCTGTGACCGCTCCGGCTTTGAACGCGACATCCAACGCTTTCTTCAAGCCTGATTTTGCGGCTTGAGTGGTCCGGACATTGGCTTTTACCGAAACGTTCATGCCGATGTAACCAGCCAAAGCTGAGGCGATCGCCCCGATCAGGAATCCCAAACTGGTGCTGAGGCCCAGAAAAAGATACAAAAGCACGGCCACTACGACGGCCACGTAGGCGACAGTCTTGTATTGGCGGTTCAAAAATGCCTTAGCCCCTTCCTTGATCGCGTCTGCGATTTCCACCATTTTTCCTTCACCGGCCGGAAAATTATTCACTTTCCAGCTCAGAAACAGAGCGGCTGCGATTGACAGCAATGATGCGCCGATAGCATAGATTTCTACTGACATACTTTTTTCTCACGCCTATAACCTCGCTGCCTCAGGAGCCAGAAGCATTACAGGTATGATTTGGTATTAAAAAAATTATATTAGACTGATTTCGATTACTCCGCGATCTTTTCTTCCTCGCTTTCTTTCTTTTCTCCTTCTTTCTCAGTTTCTTCCGCGACTTTCTTCTCTTCCGCCGCTGCTCCTAGCATATCGATTTTCCAACCGGTCAGTTTGGCTGCCAGACGCACGTTCTGCCCTTGTTTGCCGATAGCCAAAGACAACTGGTCTTCCGGCACGGTGACTTTCGCTTCCCGTCTTTCTTCATTCAAGGAAACAGCCAGGACTTTGGCGGGGCTGATAGCCGCCGCGATGAATTTTTGCGGATCTTCATTCCATTCGATGATGTCGATTTTTTCTCCGCCCAGTTCCTCGATGACCGCCTGCACGCGGATACCTTTCTGCCCGACGCAGGAACCGATCGGGTCAATGCCTTCCTCGGTGGAGGTCACTGCCATCTTGGTGCGCGATCCCGCTTCGCGGGCGATTGATTTTATCTGGACCGTGCCCGTAAAGATTTCCGGAACTTCCAGTTCAAACAGTTTCTTGACCATATCCGGATGCGTGCGGCTCAGTGTGATGCCCGGTCCTTTCGGATCGGATTCAACCTTATGCAGATACACTTTGACTCTCTGGCCGATGCGCAGCATTTCGCCGCGGACCTGTTCCGACGGGAACAGCACGCCGACTGATTTGCCCAGATCTATATAGACATTCCGGCCCTCGATCCGCTGCACGCTGCCGCTCACGACTTCGCCTTCCTTGTTCTTATATTCCTGGAACATCGCGTCCCTTTCTGCTTCGCGGATCCGCTGGATGATAACCTGCTTGGCAGTCTGCGCAGCCACTCGGCCATATTCGCTCTGTGGTTCAAGCTCTATTTCGATGATATCGTCCACTTTGGCGCCTTTCTTGATCTTTTTGGCATCTTTAAGCAGGATATCACGCTCGGAATTGTAGCGCGGCAGTTTTTCTTCTCCCTCGACTTCCTCTGAAACTTCGACTTCCTCTTCTGCGCCTTCCTCCACAAATTCGCGGGTCGTTTCATCCACCACGTCTTTCACGAGAAAAAATTTCGCTCCGCCGCTCACCTCACTGAACTCGGCGCGGATGCGCTGGCCGCGTTTGCCGTAATCCTTCTTATAGGCTGCGGCCAATGCCGCTTCAATCGTTTCAATGACGACATTTTTTGGAATGCCTTTCTCTTCGGCGATCTGCATGATCGCGCTGCCGAATTCGCCTAGTCGTCCACCTGTATCTTGTGCATTGTCAGCCACTTTTTTCTTAGCCATACGATTTATTGTCTTATTAAATTGTTACGTTTTCGATATTGAAATGGGCTATTTAAAGAAAAAAGTTCGCATTCCTGCGAACCCATTGCTCTCCCATCTATCTATACTGATGATAGCAATTTTTTCTTTCCTTGTCAATCCAGCACTAACCTTGCACCGGCTTTGTCATTTAGCGCTTCGCGCTTGTGCAAAGTTAGTGCTGGATCAATCCTGAATTTCTAGAAGAAATAGCCCTGCCCGCTCAGAGCCGCCGCGATGGCCTGGACGATGATGAAGCCGGAAAGACCGATGACGATTCCGATCAGGGCATATTTCGCATTGTGTTTCGCTTTTTCGATCTGGTCCTCATCGCCGGCGGATGTCAGATATTGGATACCGGAAATCACGAACGCCAGCACGGCAAACGTCGTGAACAGGCCCATCATCCACGAAAACAGGTTGGACAGGATCACATAGATCGGAGCGGAAGAAAGTCCGGTGGTGGTCGGGAAGCACACGCCGCCGACTTCGGCGAACTGACCGGAAACGCCGCATTTCGGACCGGCCATTCCCCCGACATAACCCGTGTCGAATGGCAGTCCGCCGCCGCCTGCATATGGCGACAAAGGAGTTCCACCCACGCCTGAAGCGCAGACAGGAGCCATAATGCCGTTGGCACACATCATAAAACCGCTGGCACTGTCGCTGCCGGCGTCAGCAGCTCCAGCTATGGAACCTGCCGGCAGTCCGCTGCTCGTGCTGCCGTCCGCATAGATTATCGTATTCGCCGGAAGGGTATACGGTTTTCCGTCGATTGTGATTGTCGTCGGCTTGCTTCCGGTTGTTCCGACCGGGGTTTTGCCGCCGCTACCGGCCCCGCCACCAGCCGTCCCAGGATTGGTCGGCGCGGCGCTGCATCCGCCCGTGCCAGGAATGCTTCCTAAGAAGCTAGTTTGGCATGTTCCGTATGTCGTATCACACTTGCAACCATTGGCACACTCGTTCGAATCAGTACAGGCAGCATTCAATTTTCCGACACATTTTTTCCCATCATAAGCCCACCCATTCCCATGTTCGCTTACGCAGTTAGCATCCATAGCATTGGTCGGAGCTCCAGGATAACCTTTACACATATCGTATGATCCGCCACCGCTGATACAATTATCATATGTGGAATAGCCGTTTGCTTCAGTTGGGCAAGCTGCCGCAGAAGTATATGGAGAACCTGGCAAGCTGAAACAGCTCTGACAATCTCCGCCTCCAGTGGTTACGCAATAATCATAGGTGGCATTCCCAGCCGCACCACCATTGCCACCACTAGCACACTTGGCCGGATCTTCAACCGCATCACAATATGAAGTTAAATCATTATAGCAGGTACCGTTATTTTCCAGGCCAGAACTACACGTAGGGCATCTCTGAGGATTATTGACAGCAGCGCAATATGAAGCTATATCATTGTAACAAGTGCCGTCAGAAGCCTCCAAGCCCGTATTACAGGTCTGTGGAGCCTCATTGACACATTGCTCATATGCATTGTATTCATTCGCACAGTTGATGTCAGGATCATCATATTGGGCGTAACAGCTTTCATAAGTACTATAAAGAGCGTCACAATCAGCGGCTTTTGCCACTTTACCGACGCCGAAAAGCAAGATAAAAGAGAAAACAAAAACACTGAGTTTAATGATTATGTTCCTATTCATTTTTTATTTTAAAAAGGTTTAATTACAGACCTAGAATTTGCTCGTCCCTCCGCTGAGCAGCGCAGCCACCGCCTGCATGATCAGAAAACCTGAAAGACCGACAATGATTCCGATAATGGACCATTTGATGCCGTTTTTGCCTTTTTCCGCCGTGCCTTCGTCTCCGGCCGCCACCAGATAGAAAATCCCGGAAATCACAAAGCCCACCACGCCGGCGATGGCGAAAATCGCCAACAGCCAGAACAGCAGATTGGAAGCGATGCCTAGGATGCTGCCTTGCGGGAGTCCATAGGGATTCGCCAGCGCCCAGCCTCCGCCCATCATCCCATAGCTGCCGCCGCCCCAGACATTGCCGGCGCCTGATCCTTGCGAGCCGTAACCCATCCCGATTCCATAATTGCCGCTTTGATCCACTGTCAAGCCGACACCCCAATCATTGGCCGCAAAAACGACCGTCGGAAGAAAGAGTGTCCCGATAGCCAAGGCGATGATTTTTTGAAATTTAGTTTTCATTTTTTTATTTTTAAAAGATAGGTTCTAAGCTGCTCCCATTATACCACATTGACGGCCTATCAACAACCCGGCACTAACTTTACACAAGCGCAAGCGCTATTTGGCAAAGCCGGTGCAAAGTTAGTGCCGGACAATAGCCAAAACAAAAACGACCCGCGAAGGCCGTTTCTGTTTTACATGCATGTAAAAAGACTAGAAACTCTTGGATGAACCGCCGAGCAATCCCTGGACGGCTTGGATGATAACGACTCCCAACAGAGCCACAATGACACCCACGATGGAATAAATCATAGCGGTCTTGGCTTTGTCGATCTGTCCCTCATCACCGGCAGCAGTCAGATAGAGGATACCGGCGATAACGAATCCGATAACCCCGAGGATGCCGACAACGATCAACAGCCAGTTCATTCCGCTGGTGATGATTCCCAAAAGGCTTCCGGCCGGCAGACCCGTTCCGGTCGGACTCTGGAATTGCGCCAAAGCTGCCAATGGAGCGGCTAACATGGAAACAGATGCTGCGAATGCGATTTTCTTTGTAATATTCATATTCACACCTCCTTCTCTAGTTTTTACTTGTTTATTTTTATTTTAACTGCCCGTAATTCGAAAATTGGTGCCGCTTACTGGAAAAATTGGCCGATCGTTCTCACCAGGATCGCCCCACTCAGCGCCAGGATGATGCCGATGACGGAATATTTCGCCGCCTGTTTCGCGACTTCCGTCTTTCTCTCGTCCCCGGCGGAAAAAAAATACATCGTGCCGGCGATCACTAAAGCAATTATAGCAATTATTCCGGCCGTTGACAACAAAAAAATCAAAACATTCGTTCCGATCTGCTGAAATGACGGAGCGTCCGTGATGACACCGGCATGCGCTGTTTCTATCAGATGAATCATAATTTTAATTTCTCAGGTCCACGATATTTCCCGACACTTTCGGCTGCGCGTCTTTTTTGTCAGCGCCATTTTCTTCATCCCGATATCCTGTCGGCGAGATGTGCCACTGCGATTGCCGGACGACCGGCTTCACCGGGCTCGGGCTGCGCTCGATCGCAGGTCTGGAGATTGCTTTCACCGGCGCTGTGACTGCTGGTTTCTGCAGCACCTCGGCTACTGCCTGCGGTTTCGGCGCGGCCGCTTCCCTCGGCTTTTCAACCGGCCGCGGGACATTTTTCACGGGATCCGCATCCTGTTCAACCGGCAGTTTCTGCGGCGAAGAAAAACTGACGGTACCGGCCAGATCGGCGAAATTCGGACTACCCAAACTATTGCCAGCTTTACTTTCTCTTGTCGGACTGCTGGAAAAGTTGCCGAAATAATTATCCTCGCTGGAAATCTGAGGCCGCGGCTCGACATTCGTCTGAGTCGGCGCTTGCGGAGCGAAATTCGGAGGCGAATAAGCCCGCGCTGGCACCTGCGGCGACCGCGAAGCGAAGCGCTGGAAAACATCTTCAGCCGCTTCCGGACTGCTCGAACTGCTGCTGCGCGCGGACGGCGCGCCGCTTTCGAAAATGACCGTCTGCATTTCAGTGTCGATCTTGAGCGGCGTCTGCTCATCGAGCGATTTGAAAATCTCGGAAAGTTTTTGCCGCTCCAGTGGCGTCAGTTTTTTTCCGTTCTCGCTGTGAAAAAGATAGTTCCCCCGATCAATCGCTCCATGTTTGCCCGCGCCCATGTTGTCATGAAAATCTGTGATCCAATTTTTGATGGACGGACGAACCGGCATCTCAAAATATTTAAGTTTGAGTTGATTGACCGTGACGTTCTGCTCACCCAGTTTCGGATATTGCAACAGCGCTTCAGAAAGAGAGAGCTGAATTTCTTTTTTTGTTTCCACTGTGACTGCTGCCTTTTTTGCGACCGGTTTTTCAGAAAGCGCGCGAATCTTGCTCAAAATATTCTGCTGCAAAAGCTCGGTAACTGCCATGTGAACCGAATGCACCAATGGCAATTGCGCTTCCAATGTTTGATCCAAATCTTCCCATTTTTTCGTCTGGGCGATCTGCCAAACAATGGCAGGCAGCAAACTCCTGCCTTTAGCGTCCAGATTGGCCTGCCGGGCGATATTGTCATAGACAGAAACCAAACCGAAAGATAACAGAAAGTCCACAACTTCCGAATGCATCGCTTCAATTTGGGCAGGAAAAACCTGCGCATTCG
>JBGQBV010000053.1:0-6553 GCA_041494985.1 Minisyncoccia bacterium | reverse complement strand
ATCAGCGATATGAAGAAAAAAGGTGAGAACACCAAGAATTTCATTGAGGCTTTGAGTTCAAAACCGGTCAATAAGCCGTTGGGAGAAAAAATATACAAAGGAGCCGTGGAAAATATGCGATATTATTGCTTGATTACCACTTCGCAGTGCTACGGAGGAGGAAGCCTGAGAAAAGAAATCCCGTCGCTTGCGGTGACCGTCCTGGTTCTGCTGGCCGGCTTGATCCTGACGATCCGCGGACTGCGCCAAAAGACAACCAGGCTGAGAAGCGATTTTCTAGTCCTACTGCTGATCTGGGTCGGAGTATTTACCATTTTGACGATCCCGGTCTCGTTTCAACTGAGACCCAGATTTTTCATCGTGGTTTTTGCCATCCCGTTCATTTCCCTAGGACTTCTTTACGAATATCTTGAAGAACGTTTTAATAAAAAATATGCATTGCTGGCGGCAGTTCTGCTGACTGCCGGTGTGATCGGCTGGAACAGTCATGGCACATATGCTTGGTTTAAGGAGCAGGCGAAGTCGCAAAAGAGCAATTTCATCGTGAAACGGACGCTTATTTTGAAAGCGAAGGATGGAGTGACGCTTGGGCAGCTGCAGGGCGCTGTCGATTGGATTTACGCCCGCCATCTGGCCGGAGAAACTCTGTATTATTACGTGAAACCGGAGCATGTGAGGCCTATCGAATATCTGTTGGTGGAAAAAAATGACAAGGATCTCAAGTTTGCGACAATGAAAATAAACGAAGATCCGAAGGCGCAATATTTCGCCGTCACTCCGAAAAAAAGCGGAATTGATCCGGTCGTGAAAAAATTCGGTCAGGACGCGGTCATCCTCGCCCAGGAGCAATTCGGGCAGCTGATGGCATATGAGCTGGATTTTCCGAATCGGACTAAATCCGAAACATTCAAACCGAAAAAAGCGAACGAGAGCGACGACCGGTTGTATTGGAAAGATGTTTTTAATTTCTAAATTCGCAAGAAGCAGCATTATTTTGAAAGCAGATTACATGGATGATGAGCTGGATACTAAAAATTAAAACTAATTTCATGGCAGAAGAAATCAAAAGAAAAAAACAATGGGTGCTAGGTTCTTTTTTATTGCTTGCAATCATAATGTGGGTCGGTGTCATTTTTCTTGGCGATGATAAATATGCCGACGAGGGTGTTCATACTCATCAGATCAATCGTTTTATGAAAGGTAACTATAGTGTACTTTCGAAATTAACAACTATCCCGGGTTATCATATGGTTATTGCGTCAGTTGCCAGATTATTCGGTCATCCGGGCGTAGCAGCAGTCCGTCTGATAAGCTTGTCTGTTTCATTGGTTTCCATCTGGGTATTTTATTTGTTGGCTAAAAAACTTCAAGTGGGTGATCCGCACATAAAAACGCTTCAGTATATCTTCTTGCCGATCAGTTTTTTTATTTTTCCGCTTATATATACGGATATATTTTCCTTGCTTTTGATATTGGCAGCCTTTTACTTCGCGCTTTCCAGGAGGTATTCGATATCCGCGCTTTTTTCATTGGCTGCCTTAGCTGTAAGGCAAACCAACATTGTCTGGGTCGCCTTTTTTTGGGTTTATACTTATGTTTTGGAAAATGGATTTTCGTTCTCTTTTAAAAAAATAGTTGGCCATATTCGTAGCGGCGCAGGTTATATAGCTGTAGCTGTTATATTTCTGATGTTTGTCTGGTTTAACAATGGAGTTTCAATCGGTGATCGGGAAAGGCAGCAAGTTGGTTTGTATATGGGAAACATCTATTTTTTTCTAGTACTGGCGGGAATATTATTTCTGCCCGTAACGGTTAGTTCTATTCGTAAAATTGATCTTGCCATTTTCAAAAAACGTATACTCCCGGGATTGATAATCGGAGCAGCTGTCGCTGGTTGGTTCTTATTCTTTCCTCCATTGGTCCATGAATCCAATATTAATATTAAATTTTTGAGAAATATTATCTTATCATTCGCTTATCATCGATATATTTGGCTGTATGCACTGGCGATATTTTTTGGATGTCTGACATTTTTTATGATGGAATTCAAAAAAAGATCGTTCTTGCTGATTCCGTTTTCGATTGCTTGCCTGGTGCCATCTTTGCTTGTCGAACAACGCTATATGATAGTGCCTATGGTTTTCATATTATTGTTCCGCAAGGAAATGAGTCCCAGGACTGAGTATGTGAATGCGTTTTATTTCCTTCTGATCTCATTCGGGCTGGTTTATATGCTTCTGAAAACCGGAATATTTGTTTAAAAAAATCATGACAAAATACGAAAAAATATTGGCAGGTTTAAAATCGGTTTCAACGTATGCATGGATCTTGTTGGTCATTGTTGTCATCGGCATTTTTTTGCGTACCTATCGTTTCCATGATTGGCTTGAATTCAGGTATGACCAAGCCAGGGATGCATATATGGTAAACAACGTGATGGAAGGAAGGATACCATGGCCGCTTATGGGACCGAAAATGAGTTATACAGGAATGAATCACAACAATGATGAGGTGGGCGCTTTTCATCTCGGTCCCGTTTATTATTATTTTCAGATAATTTCCGCCAAGATTTTCGGCGATCAGCCGGACAAACTGGCCTATCCTGACCTGCTTTTTTCCATCCTGTCCATTCCTCTCCTTTATTTTTTCCTGAAGATTTATTTCAGCCGGAACTTATCCTTGGGCCTTGCCGGATTGCATGCCATCTCCGCTTATTTCATCAGTTATTCCCGCCTGGCTTGGAATTCCAACCCGGTGCCTTTTTTCGCCTTATTGTTCATCTTTTCCCTCTATAAGTTTTTGGAAAAAAATGAAGAAGCGCACTGGATATGGGCAATTTTGCTGGGCATCGCCATGGGAGTCGGCTTTCAGCTGCATGCCATCACCATGATACTTTTTCCAGCCGTTGCTTTTTTTGCGCTGGTGTTCTCAATGAAAAAAAATCGCAGGGTTTGGAAAAAATGGGCAGTGGCGTTTTTGGTATTCGTCATCCTGAACCTGAGCCAGATCATAAGCGAAGCAAGGACAGATTTCAGCAACACGAAAACCCTTTTCAGTTTCCCACTGGAACGCAATGTCGGAAGTGTAGGCAGTCTTACTTTGGCGAAAAATGACCTAGTCTGCCATATCGAAGCCAATTTTGTGTTCCTGTCTTCCTATGGCAACGGAGACGAAAAATGTTCCGCTTACTTTGACCATATCCTGCCGGACGGTCAAAAAAAGCATATGTTGGAAAATGTGATAAATTTGGCCGTGTTGTTGATCAGTCTGGCATTTTCGATAGTCGGATATTTTCTCCTTGTCCGCTACGACAAAAAAGAAACAGAAAGGACAAAGAAATATTTTTTGCGCCTGCTCATCTTATATTCGGTGATGGGATTTCTGGTCATGTTTTTCGTAAGCGGGGAGCGGATGAGCTATATAAAATATCTGCGCTTCGGATTTTTCATGCCCTACGTACTGCTCGGTTTTTTGATCAAATCAATGTCGGAAAAATCTGCCAAGGACTACGTGGTTCCGGCGGGCGTGATAATTTTCCTGCTGGTGTTTTCCAATGCGGCGGCTATTTCAAAAGAAGCTACCCCGTTATTGCACAAAAACAGGACTTGCTCCTTGAAAACAACCACGCTGGGAGAAATCGAACCGATAGCTGATTATATCGCTGCTCATTCAAATAGTCAGAAAATACTATATTTCGGCGTGGACAATACGAATTTGCCGGCGTTTGTCGACCCGTTGGAATATCTGTTCAGAAGACGGAATGTAGTATCGAATAACCTGGGAGCCAGAGGAGTCGTCGATTTGCAGGAAACAGGTAATACGGCATTCGTATTGAGCTGCAATCCGAAAAAGAACTACCTCTATCACTACAAGAAAATAAACGGTATTTATATCTATGAAATCAATAAATAGCAAACGGTATGAAATTGATGCTGAAAGAATATATTCACAAATGTAAAAACATGTTGCACATGAAGCTTGGGAAAAACAAGATAATTTCCGCATCGTTCGCTGTATTTTTGGTAGCGAGCGGCGTGTTTTTCGGATACTTGTATAGACATAGGCCGCAGCCACTTTCCATTATCGGCGTCGTCACGGACATCCATGCGGCCAATGACAAGCAAAGGTTGGTAGAAGGGAACGTCTACGGCTTTCCTCGGAAATTTAAGACCTATTTCCCATACGCTCTGGAAGAGATGAAAAAACAGGGTGTGAGCGTCGTTTTGGCGCTCGGCGACAACACGAACGTCGGCAAGAGCCATTATGCCAAGGATCTTGTCGAGATGGCGAAGAGCGCGAAAATGGATGTCATCTGGGTGAAAGGGAATCATGACACCCGAAGTTCGGGAGTGATGAAATATTTCGGAGTGGATCAGACATATTATCTCCGGGATTTCCAAAATTGGCGCATCATCGTCCTGGACAGTACGGCAATCGATCCGAATGGAATCGGCGGAATAGACGCCGTGCAGATGGAATGGCTGAAACAGACCTTAAAGACCGACAAGAGCGTCATCATCGCCATGCATCATCCAATCTGGCAGAGGGCTAATGAAGAAGCCATCTCTCCCATCTATGGCGATTTTGAAAAAATAATTTCCGGCAGCGGCAATGTGAAAATGGTCTTTTCGGGGCACTGGCACACGGAAGATTGGACGCGCACCTATGATGGGATAGAATATCATGAGATACCTTCGCTGACCGCCGATGAGAATAACGCCCAATTCAAGATAATCAAGCTATAAATATAAGATAACGATGGATAAGATAAAAAAGTATCTGAGTAATAAAAAAATCTCTGCCGGAGTGGTTCTGTTCGTCATTGTTTTGGTGGCTTTTTCGCTCAGGGTCTATAAATTCAACGATTGGCTTTTTTTCAAAGGCGATCAGGTGCGGGATGCGATTTTGGTTTCGCATGCATACAACGAGGGTCCTTTGGCGTTGCCGCTGCTGGGTCCGCGAGCGGGCGGCACGATGCTCAGACTGGGACCGGCTTTTTATTATTTCCAATATCTGTCGACACTTTTCGCGCATAGCACGGATCCGGGCGTTTTTGCCTATCCCACGATGCTTTTTTCCCTGCTAGCCGTGGTCCTGACATATTTTTTTGCCAATAAATTTTTCAGTTCGGCCTGGTCGCTTGCGGTAACCGGACTGGTTTCGGTGGCGTTTGCATTGATCGAGTTCTCGCGCTTTGCCTGGAATCCGAATGCCTCGACTCTTTTTGTCTTGCTGTGCGCGTATGCTTTTCTGGAGGTGGCCTCTTCTAAAAATAGTCCGCGCAAAAAAATGTGGTGGACAGCTGTTGCGGCGGCTTCCTTTTCCATCGCTTCCCAGTTCCATTTCTCGGTTTTTTTCGGTTTGCCGTTCGTGCTGTTCCTGTTCCTGTTGGCGAAAAGGAAACAGTTCCGTGAGATAGTAACCTGGCAGCGCGCGATGGTTTTCATATCGATCGTCGTCCTGTTTTATGTCCCGGTCATCCTGAGCGACGTGATGAGCAGCGGCGACAACCTGAGCCACTTGCTTTCATCCGTCAAAAGCAAGAGCTCGAGCCACACATTGGCCGACAACGTGCTCAAAGATGCTTATTATTTCGCTAAATATTTTTTGCGGCTCCTTTTCGGATATATGGGCGCGAACAAGCTGCTGTATTATCCTGTCTGGATATTCATCGCGGCTGCCGGCTATGCGATGCAGCATTTTTTCCGCAAAGAAACGGATGAGGAAAAACGGGATTTCATCCGGATGATTGCAGCGCTTTTTTTCGGTTTTTTCATCCTCTATGTTCCGCTGGCCTACAAGGTCGATAACCCGCGGTTCTTTCTGCCTGTCTTCATGCTGCCTTTCATCATGCTGGCCTTCATCGGTCTTTATCTGCAGGAGACAATCAATCAGCGTCTGGTCCGCAATACTCTCATAGCGTTGATGGTGGCAGGGACAGCATTTGCCAATATCTATATGACAAGCCATTGGTTCTATGAACTGAACGCTTCCCAGTCCGGAGCTATCGACTCCAAGCAGACAGTGGTGATGCGAGCCAAAGGAGACAAATTCTGGTGGAACGGGAGCCATTTCAGGAAAATCGCCGAGTTCATGCGCGCCGATTGCGAGAAAGGCGAGCTGACTTTTTTGATGCCGAAATCAGCCATTGAATACGGGGACGCTATCGGATATGAAATGGAAAACTCCGGAGAAAAAAGACCGATTCACAATCCTGCCAATAAGGTGGAACTTTCTTCGGACAGCTGCTTCTATTATGTTTCTCCGCTTCGGTCGCTCGACAAAGTGAATGTTGAAGGCGCCAATGCTGCCGATTTCATCACGGCAGACCTGGGGAACGTTTTCATAACCAGGATCGATCGGAAAAACCCCGGAAAATATCCGCAGACATCCGTCGATTCCGGCAGCGTGGGAAATGAATCTGTTTCGGGTGACGCGGCCACAGCAGGAAGTTCTCCTTCCGGGCGTCTTGTCTGGAAAGATGTTTTTGAATACTTCAGAAAGTAAGGGGGCTAAACGCCCGAGATTTTTTTGAAGAGCGTCTTTAGGCGCT
>JBGQBV010000052.1:0-6752 GCA_041494985.1 Minisyncoccia bacterium | reverse complement strand
AATCTATAAGAATTGTCAGATCCGGAAAAAACAAAAACGTGTCTAAAAACAGAATCATTTCGCAGATGTTCGATGTGAAGCCGGTTGACTCAACCGGCGATTTGGATTGGGAAAAGATCCAATCGATCGGCCACCTTCCTGAAGAACAGGAAGCGCCTGTCGAAAAGCAGCCGCGGTTTGAAGAAAACATTTCTCCCCAGCTGCAAAGTTTCAATGAAGGCGTGAACGCATACATTTTGGGCGTCGCGGTGGAGAACGACAAGGCGCCCATTTTCCATAGTCCTGATTTCAATCTCGGTGAATTTTCCGATCTGAACAGGCGAGCCTCGGAAATCATGCAATTGCGGGACGAACAGCGCGCCGCCGATTCGAATGCTGAAAAAGAGAGGCAACAGCACGCGCAGGCCGAAGATCTCCGGATCCGGTCCGCCGGACAGCAACCGGAATATGAAGCGGCGATGAAAGCCGAGCAGGAAAAAATCAACCAGGAATACATGCAGTGGATTTCCAGGGAACGGCAAAGCGAAATTCTGAGCCGAAAAAACGAAAGGGCTGGAAAAAACGAATCAGCACAGGAGAGTGCGGCCTCGCGCGAATATGAAATCGACAGCAACGAATTTGATTTTTCCTGGAGAGACATATTTTTTCCGCCGTATTTCTCGTTCCAGTTTGACATGCGCAAATCCCTCACAGCGTTCGCTTCCGTAGCATTGGTGGTTTCATTGGGAGTCGGCGGCGTTTCCTATGCAAGCCGAGGAATCAGTCTCAAAGGAAAAGTCCTGGGCGTTAGCCAGGAAGGGTTCGCGAATCTTTCCGCGGCGATCGACAACATGGCCCACCAGAATTTTGAAAGTTCTTCCGTGCAGTTTTTCCAGGCATATGCCGATTTTTCTGTGGCTTCCAGCCAATTGGAAAGCATGGGTGGAACGCTTCTGGACGCGACCCGCTTCGTGCCGTTCGCTTCCAAGATTTCTTCCGGGAAAAACGCCATTGAAGCAGGCAAGCATTTTGCCGCTGCTGGTCAGTCGCTCAACGGGGTCGCGATGATTGCCGCGGAGCTGAAAAGTCCGATCGACCCTGCCAATCAAGCCAGCGTCTCGCTGCTCGACACATTTGAATTGGCGGAAAAGAATATCACCGATGCGAAAGCAGAGCTGGACACCGCCCAGCAGAATGTAGACAAGGTATCCATCGACGACTTGCCGCAGGACAAACAGAACCAATTCCTGTCGCTCAAGCAGAAACTGCCGGAAATCCGCAGCGCACTGGACCTGTTCCTGAGCAACAGCCACATCTTCGTGGATCTGCTCGGTGGCAACGGACCGCGGAAATATCTGTTCCTGTTCCAGAACAATTCCGAAATGCGGGCGACGGGAGGATTCATCGGCAGCTACGGGCTTTTGGACATCATGAACGGCCACGTGCAGAAGTTCTTCATCGACGGGATTTTCAATCCGGACGGGCAGCTCAAGGACAAGATCGTCCCGCCGGAACCGATCCAGAAAATCAGCGCGGCCTGGAGCCTGCATGACAGCAACTGGTTTCCTGATTTTCCGACATCTGCGCAGAAAGCCATCCAGTTCTATGAAAAGACCGGCGGACCGACCGCGGACGGGGTGATCTCATTCACGCCGACGCTGATGCAGAAACTTTTGGAAATCACCGGACCGATCGACATGCCGGAATATGGCGTGACGCTTGATGCCAAAAACTTCATCGAAATGACTCAGTACAAGGTTGAGGTGGATTACGACAAGGAGGACAATCAGCCGAAAAAGATCCTGGCGGATCTGGCGCCACTGGTTCTGGACAAACTTCTGAGCAGCAAGGATCTGGCGAGCGTTTCCAAAACCGTCACTGCTTTCATGTCAGGACTTCAGGAAAAACACATCTTGCTTTATTCCCAGGACAGCGAATTGGAAAAAATCATCTCGCAGCAAGGCTGGTCCGGCGAAGTCCTGCAAACGCCTAAGGATTATCTGAGCGTCATCAACACGAACATCAACGGATTCAAGACTGACGCGGTCATTGATGAAAGCATCAATCATCAATCCGACGTGCAGCCCGACGGCTCGATCATCAACACGATGACCGTGACAAGGAAACATACGGGTGGAAACACGCAATATGACTGGCTGAACAAGGTGAACGCCGACTATATGCGAGTGTATGTCCCGCAAGGCGCGAAACTTTTGTCGGTCAGCGGGCAGACGCGCGAAACGGACAAGCCGCCATTGGACTATGACGCGCTGGGATTCAAGCGGGACAGCGATGTCCAAAATGAAGAGAGCGCCGCCACGATCGACCCGGAGTCGGGAACCCGCATATACGACGAAGCAGGCAAGACGGTTTTCGCCAACTGGACCTATGTCAGCCCGCAGGAAACGATGGCCATCACATACAAATATCTGCTGCCATTTTCGCTTTTCAAGGTTTCGGTCGGGGAGTCGCAGCAAACCGACTCCTATTCCTTAGTGGTCCAGAAACAATCCGGCAGCGTGGGCAGTTCCTTTGTTTCGCATATTTCCTATCCAGCAAGCTACACAGTCAAGTGGAACTTTCCCGACGCCGCTGAAAAAAACGTCAATAGCTTGAAGAGCGAAACGACATTAGCCACGGATCGTTTCGAAGCGGTGATTTTTGAAAAGAATCGCTGAACATCACTATTGTCAGAAGCGGGATAGTAAGGTACGATGCACAAGTGAATTCGGAACTGTAAATTATGATAAAAAAGCTCGTCAACAGCAAATTTTTAAATGAAAAACCGGCGCAATCGATTGCGGCGGCGGCTCTTATCATTTCCTTGGCCGGAGCAGCCAGTCGCTTGCTGGGACTTTTCCGCGACCGTCTTCTGGCCGGTCAGTTCGGCGCGGGCGACACGCTGGACGCCTATTATGCGGCTTTCCGGATTCCGGATCTGATGTATAACTTGATGATCATGGGGGCTTTGAGCGCGGCTTTCATTCCGGTTTTCACGGAACTGATCGCCAAGAAAAACGAGGATGAGGCTTGGGAGTTTTCTTCCGGAATACTGAGTCTGCAGATCATGATTACCGGAATCATCTCGATCGTCCTAGTGATTTTCACTCCGACATTGATGAGACTGGTGACTCCCGGCTATGTCGGGGAAAAATTCAACCTGACCGTGATATTGACCCGCATCATGTTCCTAAGCCCGTTTTTGATGGGAATCAGCGGCATCATCGGCGGCGCGCTGGTGTCTTTCAAAAAATTCCTCATCTATTCCCTGGCGCCGATCTTCTACAACGCCGGCATCATCGTAGGAATCTTGTTTTTTGTGAAACCGTTCGGCCCGGCCGGATTGGCCTGGGGCGTGGTACTGGGAGCGTTGCTGCAACTGCTGGTGCAATATCCGGCTGTGAAGTTTTCCGGTTTCTATTTCCGTCCGATGTTATCCAGGGCTTGGAAAAATCCAAGTGTGCGCAAAATGCTGAAACTTACGATTCCCAGAACCCTGACGATCGCCGCCAGCCAGATCAATTTCATCATCATCACAGGTTTCGCTTCCACCTTGGCTTCGGGCAGCCTGGCAGTTTTCAATTTTGCCAACAACATCCAGAGCGGACCGCTGGGGCTGTTCGGCGTTTCTTTCGCGATTGCGGTTTTCCCGACGCTCAGCGCATATGCGGCGCAAGATGACCAAGAGAGATTCATCCGCGCTTTTTCCCGCACATTCAGGCAGGTCCTGTTTTTCGTCATTCCATTCAGTGTTTTCCTATATGTCCTGCGGGCCCAGACGGTGCGTGTCCTTTTAGGCACAGGCAAATTCAACTGGGACAACACCATCATGACCTTCACGGTCCTGGGGCTTCTCGCTTTGAGTCTTTTCGCGCAATCGCTTCTCCCGCTCCTCACGCGGGCTTTCTATGCCCTGCAGAACACCAAGACGCCCCTACTCATCACGATCGTGAGCGAGGCGCTGACACTGATTCTGGTGATCCTACTCATAAAGCCATTCGGGGTTTATGGATTGGCAATCGCTTTTTCAATATCTTCAATCATCAATATGGGTCTGCTGTTATTTTTCTTAAGAAAAAGTTTGCTGAATATCGATGGCAAAACCATCATAGATTCAACGATGCGGATCCTGGCAGCTTCCATCGTCGGCGGGGGAGTCGCGCAGGTCGCCAAATATGTCGTGGGCACCCAAGGCGAGCTGGACACATTCCTAGCCGTGCTCAAGCAGCTTTTGGTTGCGGGACTCTCCGGCGCAGCAGCGTTCGCCTTGGCCAGCTACTATTTCAACGTCAAGGAATTTTTCCAATTTACCCAGTCCATAACCCAAAAACTTTTCGGTGCCAAAAAAGTCATTCAGGAAGACACCGGGGAAGTGACGGGAATTTAGCCGTCAAAAGAAAAAGCCCAGCAGACTTCATTGAGTCTGCTGGGCTTTTTGTATGGTTTTATTACACCGCACACTTCGTGTAGCTGCTGAGGTTTTCCCAGCTGCCGAATCTTTTCAGGAGAGTGTCGATACATTGTCTGATCAGGACATGATGGTTTGTTCCAGCAATCGATCGCACTTCTTCAAATACCGTCGTGAGCGACCGCTGCGTTTTCAATCTGGCCATATCTTCCAGCAGCGCCTCGACGTAGCCCTTTCGATAGTTGGTCTCCATCGCAAAGACACCTTTGTCAAGAACTCCTTTCAATTTCTCCATCAGCATGTCCATGGAAACCTCTTGTTTACCTTGCATAGCCGCTCCTCCTATATCGTTGTATTTTTGTCACGAGATTTATCCTAATACATATCGGCAAAAAAAGTCAAGTCCTGTCCTGACCTCATTGCGCAATTTTGGCTGGATGGTATACTTCATTATGTAAATTGGATGATAAATCGCCTAAATAAGGCATATTTCAGCGCAACAAACATGGAAGACAATCAAAAAAACGTCAGGAATTTCTGCATCGTGGCGCATATCGATCACGGCAAGTCGACTTTGGCCGACCGTTTTTTGGAAATGACCAAAACGGTCGAAAAACGGAAAATGAAAGAGCAACTGCTGGACCAGATGGATCTGGAGCGCGAACGCGGCATCACGATCAAACTGCAGCCGGCGCGCATGAATTATGTTTATGACAATGAACAATACATCTTGAACCTGATCGACACTCCAGGACATATCGATTTCGGTTATGAAGTTTCGCGGTCGCTGGCGGCCGTGGAAGGCGCGGTGTTATTGGTAGACGCCACTAAGGGCGTGCAGGCACAGACTCTTTCCAATTTATATTTAGCCATCGAACAAGGTTTGGAAATCATTCCGGTGGTCAATAAGATCGATCTGCCGAATTCCAACGTGGAAAAAACCAAAAAAGAAATCATCCATATCCTCGGCTGCAAGGAAGAAGAAATATTCATGGCCTCCGGAAAAACCGGCGAAGGCGTAGATGCGATTTTGCGCGCCATCGTGGAAAAAGTCCCCGCCCCGAAAGGCGAGCTGGACAAACCGCTGCGAGCGCTCATTTTCGATTCGAAATATGACACCTACAAAGGCGTTCTAGCCTATGTCCGCATCGTGGACGGCCACGTGAAGCGCGACGAGAAAATCCGGATGATGGCCAATCACAAGGAAAGCACGGTCATCGAAGTCGGCTATTTCAAGCCGGAATTTTTGGCCTCGGACACCTTGGTGGCCGGTGATATCGGCTATATCGCTACGGGACTCAAGGGTGTCGAATATTGCCGGGTCGGGGATACGATCACGATCGAAGGTGACAAAGCTTTGGTGCAAAGTCTGCCGGGCTACAAGGAAGTCCGACCGATGGTCTATGCCGGACTCTATCCATTGGAAGGCGACACCTATAACATCATGCGCGACGCGCTGGACAAATTGAAACTGAACGACGCCGCTTTCGTGTTCGAACCGGAAAGCAACCTGGCGTTGGGCAAAGGTTTCCGCTGCGGATTTTTAGGCTTGCTGCATTTGGAAATCATCAAGGAAAGATTGGAACGGGAATTTAATTTTTCGCCGACCATCACCACGCCGAGCGTCGTTTATGAAATAAAAACCAAAAACAATCCGGAAGCGATCAAAATATATTCCGCAGTGCAGATGCCTGATCCTTCGATTCTCGAAGAAATTTCCGAACCGTATGTGAAACTGGACATCATCACGCCGGCGACCTATCTCGGTCCGATCATGGAACTGATGGGCACGCTGCGTTCGACCTATCTGAACACGGAATACATCGATTTGGAACGAATTCTGCTGACGTTCGAGATTCCTTTGATGGACATCATCGTCAATTTCCATGACGATCTGAAAAGCGTGTCATCCGGCTACGCGTCTATGAGCTATGAAATCGTCGGCTATCGGTCTTCTGATTTGGTGAAATTGGATATCATGTTGGCGGGAGATATCGTCGAGGCGTTGTCACGCATCGTGCCGCGCGAAAACGCGGCGCGCGAGGGCAAGCGGATTGTGGAAAAACTCAAGGATTCCATCCCGCGCCAGAACTTCGTGATCGCGATCCAAGCGGCGCTGGGCGGCAAGGTGATCGCCCGCGAAACCGTCCGGCCGTTCCGCAAAGACGTGATCGCCAAGCTCTATGGCGGCGACGTCACGCGCAAAAACAAACTCTTAGACAAGCAGAAGAAAGGCAAAAAGAAAATGAAGACCACCGGCAAAGTCCACGTCCCATCCGAAGCCTATCTGGCTGTGCTCAAACGCTAAAAATAGTATATCGGTTATAAATTATGGAAAACATAAATTGCATCATGATTCACGGTT
>JBGQBV010000051.1:0-6775 GCA_041494985.1 Minisyncoccia bacterium | reverse complement strand
CAATCGCCAAAGCCATTCCAGGCCGAAACGGCGCAGGATTTTCGGAGCCCGCTTCACCTTTTCGGTGAGAAAATCAAAACTGCCACCAACTCCCAAGGCCAACCTTATTGTACCATTTTTTTGCGAATTTATGAACTTTTCCTGCTGCGGTGCGCCAAAATTGCATAACAGCACTTGACAACCGGCCAGCTGCACCGCATACCCCTGGTCAGACATGTCCATATTGCCGCCGAAAAAATGCACGTTGCCATATGACCTTGAGAGCGCAGCGCGGATCTCTTCATATTTACTCAGACTGTTTTTGCCTATCGCCAAAAATACACCCAGTTTTTTTTCGTCGGCGAGGCGCAGGATTTCAAGCAGAAGATCGGCGCCGGCCAGGCGGGCCCGCAGATATTTTCCGAACCGCATGAAAGCGAACCGAATCCCGATGCCGTCCGCAACATTCAATTCGGCAGCGTTAAGTATATCTTTAAATTCGGAATCTTTCTGCGCCTGCAGGATGAATTCCGGATTGACTGTCGCGATCTGATGGAATTTTTCTTCATCCAAAAAATTTCCTATTTTTTCAAGAATTTCCTTTTTGGAAAAATTATCGATCCGCACTCCAAGAATATTCATAAAGATACAATAACCAAGATACAAACATCAAACAATATTCGATAATCAAACCGTTTGGAATTTTGGAAATTGAAATTTATGATTCGTTTGGTTACTGTTTCTTGTTTCTTGGTTATTTTAAATTACTTTTTGTTTCTTGTTGCTTGGTTATTTATTATGCTAGCGGGCATTCTTCCAGTGCAACATATTCCGCTCCCCCGCCCTTGCTTTCCATGATGACAACGCTGTCCACGGTCATCGCCACGTTGAATTTTTCATGGATTGCCGGTTTTTCCAGCAGCTCGTCCCACTTCAGTTTCCGGATCCGTCCCAAGGTGATGTGCGGCCGGAATTCTTTGTGCTCTGTCGGACGCATCCCGAGCGCCTGCTCGATCACTTCGCTCAATTTTCCCAATTCCGCGCGCGGCGCGCCGGTCAGCTGGACGATGCGCGGATTGATCGCATCCGGTCCGAGTTCGATGTGCTCAAAAATGATCTCGAAGGATTCGAAATCTTTCACCACCTCATTCACCTTCTGGCAGATATCCGGAATGACGCTTTCGTCGACATAGCCGATGAAGGACACAGTGATGTGCAGACTTTCCTCTTTCAGCCATTTGACCGGCAGTTCGGCCCACTGCGCGACTTTTTGCGCCAAGCGCCGCCTCATCTGACTGGGAACGTTCACTTCGATGAATATTTTTTTCTTCAGCATTTTTTTGATTATTTCAACTAAAAAACGTATGGTTCATAATAGCAGGCGGGAGCCAAAAAATCAACTACTTGAGGAATTCGTAGATGGCGATGCCGGCGGCCACGGAAACATTGAGGGATTCTTTTTGCCCGCGCATAGGGATCGAGACGACCGCATCGCATTTTTCCAAAATCTTTTCCGCAATCCCTTCGACTTCGTTGCCTAAAATGAGCGCCATCGGGAAAGCAGCTTTGAATTTTTCCAAGGCTATCCCCTCCCCTGTCTTTTCCAACGCCACCACGGCGCAGTTATCTTTTTTCAGTTTTTCCAAAAGTTTTTCCAAATCGTCACATTTTTCCCAAGCCACCGCCTTCTCTG
This sequence comes from Minisyncoccia bacterium, assembly GCA_041494985.1. GTDB lineage: Bacteria > Patescibacteriota > Minisyncoccia > Moranbacterales > GWC2-37-73 > JBGQBV01. Next base: position 5,103 of record JBGQBV010000051.1, on the reverse strand, counting down.
CGCCCAACGCCGTCTTCTCGATCATCTTGTCGGCCTTGGTCTTGTGTTCCTTGGCACCGTCCGCCGGACAAGACGTGTAGCCGCTCAGATATATGCGGCTGACACCGGCCCCGTCGGCCGTGCGGAAAATCGCGCCGACATTATAGGCGCTGCGGATATCGTGCAAAACCAAAAAAAGCTGTTTTTGTCCCCTAGTATTCTCCTTCATACGCTTAAGTATACCACTAATTGCTGCTCCCGGCCTTACCTGATACAATGAAAATATGAAAAACACAGGAGAAAACTTCAAATCGCTGGGCGAATTGATGAAAAAACAAAGGACAGCCAAGAAAGCGCCGGCCTATGAATGGCAGGATCTGGCTTTGCGGATCATCCAGGAACTGAGCATCCCCAACGCCAAGCGCGGCTCGGTTTTCAAGGTCTGCAAGCAGTATGGCAAACCGATTGTGGAACGCGCCCTGAACGACACCAAGGAACTCTGCAAGACTGGCGAAAAATGGCGCTATTTTTTCAAGATCATCGACAAAAAACCGGGCGATCCTGACGTCAGAAAACCTTACGGTTTAAAATAAAAAAAACTTGATTATTGCGCATAGATATGCGATAATGTGGCTAATTATGGCAAAGTTGACCCTCAAAAAATATCCTGCACCGATTTTGCAGGGCAAGACCGAAAAAATCAAAATTCCTCTCGACAAAAAAGTGCAGGAGCTTGTTTTGGACATGCTGGAAACCATGCGGGCCAACAAGGGTGTGGGGTTGGCGGCGCCGCAAGTCGGCTCGAATCTGAGACTATGCGTCATCGAGACGGAAGAAGAAACCTATATCCTCATCAATCCGAAAATAACCGCCCAGTCCAGAAAAAAAATCATTTCCGAAGAAGGCTGCCTGAGCTTCCCGGGCAAGTTTTTTCCGATTTCCCGCCACGAAGAAGTGCAGGTCCGCTTTGTCGATGTTCAGGGAAAACCTGGGAAAATAAAAGGCCAGGGATTGCTGGCCCGGGCGCTGCAGCATGAAATCGACCATTTGGACGGCATCCTCATCATCGACCGGACCAAAAAAAGCAAACCGGCCAATTCAGCAATTAAAACAAAAAAATAAGACTATGGAAAAAGCTTCGAAAGAAATAAAGTTGCGGATGGTTTTCATGGGGACTTCCGAATTGTCCGAATTCATCCTCAAGGCCCTTATCCGGAAAAAATACAACATTGTCGGCGTGTTCACGAAGCCTGACATGAAAGTCGGCCGCCAGCAGGAAGAAACGGCGCCCTTGGTGAAAAAGCTGGCCCAGGATTATAAGATTCCTGTTTTCCAGCCGGCCAAGTTCAATGACGCCGCCGTGGAAGAACTTCAAAAACTGAAACCGGACCTGGTCATCGTCGCCGCTTACGGGAAAATCATTCCGAAAAAAGCCTTGGATATCCCCGGTTTCGGCTTCGTCAACGTGCACGTGTCCCTGCTGCCGAAATACCGCGGGCCATCGCCCATCCAAAACGCCCTTATGGCAGGAGAAATTGAAACCGGCGTGACCATAATGCTTATGAATGAAGGCATCGATACGGGCGACATCCTGGCGCAGGAAGTGATGCCTATCTCCCCTGAGGACAACACCGGGACACTGACCGCAAAAATGTCCGATTTCGGCGCGGAGTTCCTGCTGAAAATCATCCCTCTCTGGGTCAAACGAAGGATCCTGCCGCAAAAACAGAACAGCTCCCTGGCGACACTCTGCCAGCTCATAGAACGCGAAGATGGGCACATATATTGGTCACAGGAAGCCGAGGCCATCCACAACCGCTACCGGGCCCTCACTCCCTGGCCGGGAATCTTCTCCTTTTGGAAAAACGACATGGATCTGGTCCGCCTCAAGCTGATTTCCATAAGACTTCAGAAAACGAATCCCATCGGAGAAAAACACCAGCAAGGCGAAGTTTTCAAACTGGGAGAAGACATCGGCGTGCAGACTGCCAATGGGGTTATCATCATCGAGGAACTTCAAAGAGAAGGCAAAAAAACCGTCAGCATGAAAGAGTTCATCAACGGATATCCAAATTTGATCGGGAGCATTTTGCAGTAAAAACAAAAAATATGGAAAACAATAAAAATGAGAAGATCGCCCTGGTTGTCGGATTTTTTCTGATCCTCCTGGTCATCACGATCACGTTGCTGCGCAGCAATCTTTTTTCCGGTTCGAACACTTCATCCCAGACCGGCAGCCAGGACTCGCAGAGCCTGGCCGCACTCGGCTACCAGACGATCAATGCCAAGGACCTGCAGAGCAAGCTGATCGTGGCCGGTCAGCATGGCAACATAACCGCGCTGGATATCCGCCCCTTTGATTCATATGCACAGGAACATATTATCGATGCGGTCAATATCACACCCTCCGAATTTCCCATCGGAGCGAAAATCGACTCACATAACCTCGTGGTCGTCGTCGGAGCAAACGGCACGGACAGCGACATTTCAAAGACAGTCGACGAACTCAAAAAAGAAAAATTTTCAAACATATTGGTGCTGGCCGGCGGCATGGACCTTTGGAAACAGCTGGTCGGCGTGACAGTCACCTATGGCGATCCGAATTCCTTCACGGACCAGTCGAAAGTTTCCTATGTCACTCCGGAAGACCTCAGCGCCGCTCTTAAACAGAACGTTCCGACATTCATCCTGGATGTCCGCTCCGCCGAAGACTACGCAAAAGGCCATATCGCGGGAGCCAAAAACATTCCTGCCGAAGAGTTGGAAAAGAGACGCTCGGAAATATCAGAGAACCGGATGGTAGTGGTCGGGATCAACGAACTTCAGGAATTCCAAGCTTCCGTCCAGCTCTATGACATGCTCCTCGCCTCCCCTTTCGTCCTCAAGGGCGGCATGCCGCAATGGGAGCAGAAAGGCTACCCCGAGACCAAATAAATTTTGTATAATAAAAAAACCATCAATCGATGGTTTTTTATTTTGCCAATTAATGACGCGGTTCGTATTATTTGATGCCCAATTTGTCTTTGAGCGTCTGCAGGGCAGCGTCAAGCTGCGGATCGCGGTTGTTGTTGAAATCGTCATTGGTCAGATCCACTTCCTTGTCCGGTGTGATTCCCTGCTCATTGATCTGGACGCCATCGGGTGTGAGCCAGCGCGCCACCGTGATCTTGGCCGCTGTGCCCTGCGACAATTCGATGAGCTCCTGGACCGAACCTTTGCCGAATGATTTTTTGCCGATGAGCGTCACGTTGTCGCGGTTATCTTTCAGCGCGCCCGCCAGGATTTCCGAGGCACTGGCGCTGCCTTCATTGATAAGCACAACTGTCTCGATCCCGCTGGCCACATCGCCGCCGCTCGTATACATCTTTTTCTGGCTCTTGTTGCCGCTTTCCTCGATCACCACGACTTTGCCGCCAGGCAAAAGCTTGCTGGCCACATCGATGGCCGTGTCCAGATAGCCGCCTGGGTCGTTCCTGAGGTCGATGATGAGTCCGCTGGCTTTCGCCGCTTTGACTTTCGCGATGGCGCTGGCGAATCCCTGGCTAGTGTCATCCCCGAAGCGGGTTATTTTTATGTCAGCGATATTGTTCGCTTTCCAGTCAAGCGTGACGCTTTTGACGACGATCACGTCGCGCTTCACGACGATGTCCTGCGTGTCCTGGCTGCCGTCGCGGAAGATCGTGAGGGTCACCGACGTGCCTTTCGGCCCGCGGATGTTGTCCACCGCTTCTTCAATGCTCATATCCGCCGCCGGTTTTCCGTCAATCTTGATGATTTTGTCGCCGCTGCGGATCCCCGCCTTTTCCGCCGGAGTTCCCGGCAATGGCGCGATGACAGTCAGGATTCCGTTTTTCACGCCCAGTTCGGCGCCGATGCCTTCGAAATTTCCAGTGATGTCCTCGTTGAATTTTTTGTTCTCGTCCGGAGTGAAAAAATTGGTATATGGATCGCCCGTTGCTTGCAGCACGCCCTTGATGGCTCCGTAATACAAGGTTTTGGCGTCCAATTTTCCCGCATCGACATATTTGTTCTTGAGCAGGTCCCACACGTTCCAAAACAAGGAAAAATCAATCGTGTTGTCCGCGCCTTTGTTTTGGTTTGTGAAGATCGCGCTCTGCAGCTGGATGGCAGGACTCGAAACAGATTGGCTGGCCTTCCCTTTTTCAAAACCTATGTAGAAAAAAAGCGAACAGAGCATTACCAAAACGACCAGCAGCAGATAGTTGCGGATCAGTTTCTTTTTGTGCAAATCGTACTGCTGAGGCATTTTTTCCTCGCTGGCGTTTTCTTCCATATCCGTTTTCTTTTTCAATTATGGGTGGGCACCGGTTTCCCCCAAAACTTCCTGAAATACTTAATACCGCTGGAAATATGAATCCATGTCATTTTGTTGAACAGGAGCGATTGGACAAGCCCTCCTTTGGCGCTGACTTTTCCATGGTAATGATGCATGACTGCCGGCGGATAGTACACTACTTTAAATCCGTTTTCCCAAAATCTCCGGCACCAATCCACGTCTTCCATATACATGAAATACCGCGGATCCATCAACCCGACTTTTCCTATTGATTTGCGGGAAAGCATCAGCGCGCTGCCCATCAGCCAATCGACTTCCTTCGCCGCCGCATGGTCATAATCCGCCATCAAAAACCAATCGAGATGTCTTTTCGCGAACGGCAGACGCCCAAGGAATGTCCGGCGATAGACGATGGTAAACGGCTTGTAGAAACGGAAGCAGGAATTCTGCAGCGTTCCGTTGAAGTTGAGCAGTTTCGGCCCGACCATCCCCACCGATTCGTTTCCTTTTATATAGGCCAGCAATTTGTTGATCGCATCGGCGGTCACGATGATGTCCCCGTTGAGCAGCAACAGATATTGGCCGCGGCTGCTTTCCACCGCCTTTTTGAGCAGGGCCTGGAAGCCGACATTTTTCTCGAAAGGATGGAAAGTGATTTCCGGATAGTTTTCGCGCATCATCATCTCGGTGTCTTCCTGGGTGGCGCTATCGGCGACGATCAACTCGTATGCGACATCGATGGCGCATTTTTTTATGGAATCCAGGCAGACTTTCAGCAGCTCCGGATTGCGATAATTTGTGACAATGATTGAAAGCTCCATTTAGTT
>JBGQBV010000050.1:0-6845 GCA_041494985.1 Minisyncoccia bacterium | reverse complement strand
ACACGACGACTGTCGCCAGGACCAGATGGACATACATCACCAGATCGATGCCGAAAACCTCCACGCCTGAACGCAGCTTGTAGAACATTTCCAAGAGCAGCGGCAGACTCAGGATGGCCGCGCCCCAAAAAGCCCGCCGGACTTTGCCGACTTCCTCATTGTGGACATGCCCGCCATTCCCCATCCCCTTGGGCATCGCGCCCATGTCATGCTGCGCATGCCCGGCCGGAATATTTTCTTCCACATCATAACCGTTATCCTTGATGACCTGTTTGACCGCCGCTTCCGTCAGAATTTTTTCGTCATATTCGACCAACGCCTTCTTGGTCGCGAAATTGACGTTGGCGGATCTTATGCCCGGCGTCTTGGCCAGCCGCTTTTCATTGTTCAAAGCGCAACTCGCGCAGGTCATCCCGGTGATCGTCAGTTTTAATTTTGCCATATGATTATTGGATATTATTCGACGACGTTAAAGGCGCCCGTGTACATGCCCATCGAACAGGAAAAAGGGATCCGACCGACCTGGTTCGGCGTGAATTCGATGACATTCTGCCCTGATTGCAAAGTTTTCCGGATGTTCAAACCGGAAACGACCAGACTGCTGGCGCATGAATACGGAGCCTGCGCATCGATCACCCAGCGGACCGGCACACCTTTTTTCACCGTGAATTTGTTCGGCGAATATCCTTGTGCGCCTTCTGTCATCGTCACCACTTGCACGCCATTTTCCAATCGGACGTTCGGGTCGTTCACTGCCACTGCCGGCAAACTTTTGTCCGCCTGCTGCAAACCGATCTGCCATCCAGTCAGGCTATAGCCGTTGACTATGTTGAAGAACGCCAGCAAAATGACCAGGATTCCGGCAAACTTGAAGAATCTTTTTGCAAAAATTCCTTTCACGGCAGACGCGAGTCCGCCGACACCGAGCAACCCAGGCGCGGTTCCCAAAGCGAAAACACCCATGATCAACGCACCCCGCGTGAAACTGCCGGTCGAGACCGCATAGAGCTGCATCGCCTGCGTGAATCCGCAAGGCAGAAAAAACGTCAGCGCGCCCATGATGGCGGCACCGCGATGATTATATTCCATTGCTTCTTTTTTTATTCCCAAAGCGCGGCTGATCCACTTCGGCAAGGTGAGGCCGCTGTCTTCGAGCCGCGGAAAGATGCCCAGCAGCTTCACACCCAGCGCGAACATCACCACTCCCACCGCGACAGTAAGCAGTCCTAAAACAACACCAGAAAATTGCAGCTCGCTGCCGATCGCACCCAAGATGCCGCCCAGCAGGGCGTAGCCGCCGATCCGGCCCAGATTGAAAAACAGATGCGGCCGGAACTTGTGCATCAGCGATGCTTCCGGATGAAGTTCCGCATGCCGCGCGGAAATTCCCAAAATCAATCCGCCGACCAGAGCCATGCAGGTCGAGAGTCCCGCGGTGATCCCCACCAAGAAAACCACCGGCAGCCCGGCGCCTGTAGCGGAGGCGGCGCCGCCGAGACTGGTAAGTCCGAAGTTTTTCAAGATCACATAGATGCCCGCCAAGAACAGTAAGGCGATGCCCAGGTCCTTGTATTCCTCGGGATTCCTGCTGAACAGCGGTTTTTCTCCTTGTGTTCCGATATCATAGCCGGCCGTGCGGATCGCCTTTTCGATTTCCCGCATATCCGGTTCGCAACCGCCGCATGAAATCTCCACCGTGCCCTTCTTGTGGCTCACGACGGTCTTGTCCACGGCGGCAACATGCGAGAGGCTGTCTTCCACCAAAAGTTCGCAGGAGCGGCAGTGCATTCCGGTGATCGGGATGGTGATCTTTTTCATATTGTTTGTTTTATTTTTTTATTATTAAAAGGATGGATTATTTCGACAACTTGTTGATTTTCACTATCTCCTCGATCATCTGCTTTTTCTTCCGCTCATTGGTGCCTTTCATCGCCGCAATGAAACAGCTGTTCAGATGCCGCGCCAGGATCTTTTCATTGGCACTCTTGAGAAGCCCCATCACCGCCAGATTCTGCTGGAGGATGTCCACGCAATAGTGGTTGTCTTCCACCATCCTGATCACGTTGCCCAGATGACTTTGGGCTTTTTTCAACGCGATAGCTATCGTCTTATCTTCTGTCATATGATTTTTAACATTAAATTCATTAAAATATCAGGTCGAAAGTTATTGAGTGCACTTTAGTCTTTAAAAATCAGACTTTAGCCTTTTAATCAATACCTCCCCCCTAGGTAGCAGTATATACCCTCCGAGACTCCTGTCAAATATATTTGTATTTTGTATTTTGCAAACCCGTTTTCTTTGAGGTGGCCCCGCAACGCGGCGGCGCGAGGACTGAGGATTTTCTCAGCTCGCCTCGTTTTCGACTCGGTCGAAGCGGGCAGAAAAAATACGTACACCGAAAAGGAAGCGAGCTCGGAAAACTATATGCAAAAAGATTATTCTATGGCGTTTTTGCGCCGAAGTTTCCGATGATATGCAATTGCGAAGCGATGCGCCTCATCCATGACGTGCTTCAAAAGATTTTTATCATCTAAGATTTCCTGAATATCTTTTGCCGCTTTCCCGGCATCAACAATGTGCAGTTCCAATTTTTTCCGCATCGGCCCTTTGGCCACTGCTGCCAACACCACGGCCAGGCCCAATTCCTGACGCACCAATTTTTCCGCCATATTCAGATGCCCGATGCCGCCGTCCAGCAATGCCAAATCCGGCATCGGCCAGTCATTCTTGAACCGGCGCAGCAGGACTTCCCGCATCATCGCCACGTCGTTGCTGCCGGAAACGGTCTTGATCTTGAATTTGCGGTACTGGCTTTTGTCCGGCTGCCCATTTTTGAACACCACCATCGAGCCGACCGCGCTGGTGCCGGAGATGTTCGAGATGTCATACGCCTCGACGCGGATCGCCGCCGCTTTCTTTTCTGCGAGCGCCGGTTCGAATTCCTTCGCGATCAAGGAAACGTCCTGGATGTGCCTCAAGGCGAAGATCCGGTTCCGGACCGCTGCCGCTTTTTCAAATTCGCTGCGCTTGGCCGCCGCTTTCATTTCTTTTTCCAAGGCTGTCACCAGCCGTTTCTTCTTCCCTTCCAGGATCATCCGTATGCCGCGGATATTTTTTTTGTAGTCCTCCTTGGAAATGGCGCCGGCATACGGCCCCGGACAAAATCCCAATTGGAAATCCAGGCAGCCCTTTTCCGTCTTCTGTTTGCCCGCGTGGAACGGGAAGATACGCCGGATGATCTTGAGCGCAATCTGCATCTGATGTTTGGAAGCGTAGGGACCAAAGATAGCTTTCAGCTTATAGCTGCTAGCTTCTAGGTTTTCAAAATCCAAATCGGTTTTGCGCAGAATCAGGACTTTCGGAAAATCTTCCTTAGTGATTGCGAAATAGGCGGCGCTCTTGTCGTCCTTGCCCATGGTGTTGTATTTCGGAAGATATTTCTTGATGAGGTTGGCTTCCAGGATCAGCGCTTCCAGAACCGAATCGGTTTGGAGAAAGGTGATGTCCGCAACCTGCGCGACCATCCGCGTGATCCAAGGCCCGCGGCTCTGCTCGCCGCGGAAATACGACTGCACGCGGCTGCGCAAGCTCGTCGCCTTGCCGATATAGAGTATTTTTCCTTTTTGGTCACGGAAAAAATATACCCCCGGTTCTTGGGGCAACTGGGCTATTTTCGACTGTAGCATTGACAAATCCATAAATTAGGAGTATAATTCAATATCGTACCTATCCAACTGAATATTACAACTATACGCCTTGAAAAGGCAAAGGAGGCAACATGCAAAAGATAGTTCTGATATTAGCGGTAATGATCCTGCTTTCCCCCACCCTTGTCCGCGCCGGAAGCAGCAAGGAGCAGCAGGCTGCGACATTGCACTGGGGAGTCGCCATGATGGGCTATGAGGAATGCGATTTTTCCAAAGCGATGACGATCGGAAACTCGACCGACATACATGTCGCCTACAGCGGAGAAACGGTCATGGGACAGAAGATAGCGCTGCTGATCTTCGACAGTTTCCAGCGGTGCCACCCGGAGCTCAGGATCGTCGGAAAACAGGAACTCTATGTTCTTAGTCCGGCCAATTCCAATGAGATCTTCATCGCAGGCATCCGCATCGACCACGAAGCAAAATAAATGACACTACCCGGCAACACGCAGGGACGGAAAATTTCCGCCCCTGTTTTTTTATTCAAATTTTAGGAACTTTCGATGCTTGACAAGGGCGCGTTTTGAGAGCTGTGACTATGGTATAATGAACATATGCAGTTCTTACAAAATCCGAAAATTCATAGCCTGAAAAGGCGGGAGGCATTTATGATACCGAGGAGAAAATACGTAGAGAATGATTGCGAGCGTGCGCTAGTCGTAAGGTCTTTGCTGGAAAAATTCGGCAACAGCATATGCATTTGCAGTTTCGGTTGCAGATTCGCTTGTCCCCCCATCGGCCAGGAGTTCGAGATTCTCGCCTCCCTGGAATTCCCCGGCGACAAAACCTTAGAGCCAGGAATCTATCGCATAGCGCGTCACTACGGCGGCCATGCAGTCTATCATCACATGCTTTTTCTGGAAAAATACCAAAACGGATCATGGATCGATTTGGGCGGACTTGAGGTCGGACGAGGAATATTGGATTGGCGCTGGACACGGCCGGTCAAGGTGGACCAACAACTGAAACTGAGATTTGACCTTATAAACGAACCGCTTGTTTCAGTGCTGGTGATTTGATAATCACCGAATTGTGCACGTGGGGACGGAAAAATTTCCGTCCCCCTTTTTTTATTTCCAATTTTTTTACAAACTAGCTATTTTTCTTTCGAGACAATAGATTGCCGAGCGGGCATAGTTTTGTACCGACAGGCGCAAAAAGCGAGGCAATCTCTTAGATTTTTAACTCGCTGGGTTAAAAAGCGTGCCGAGAGAGGAAAATAGCGAGGTTTATGGCAGTTATTTCTTTCTTAATATATCCCGCAGATATTTCGCCGTGTAACTTTCCTTGTGATATTTGATGATTTCTTCCGGCGCGCCGGTCACCAGGATGCGGCCGCCGTTGTCGCCGCCCTCCGGTCCCATGTCGATGATCCAGTCGGCGGTCTTGATGACGTCCATGTTGTGCTCGATCACCACCACCGTGTTGCCCGCGTCCACCAGGCGGTTCAGCACGTGCAGCAATTTCTTGATGTCGTCGAAATGGAGGCCGGTGGTCGGTTCATCCAGGATGTAGAGCGTGTCGCCGGTCGAACGCCGCGAGAGTTCGCTGGCCAGCTTGATGCGCTGCGCTTCACCGCCGGAGAGCGTGGTCGCGCTCTGGCCGAGCTCGATGTAGCCCAGGCCGACCTGCTCCAACACGGAGAGCGGCTCGTGGATTTTCGGAAAAGCCTCAAAAAACTCCGCGCCTTCGGCCACCGTCATCTGCAGGACTTCGGAAATGTTCTTGTCCCTGTATTTCACCTGCAGCGTCTCGCTGTTATATCTTTTCCCGCCGCACACGTCGCACGGCAGATAGACATCCGGCATGAACTGCATTTCGATTTTCAAAAAGCCCTCACCGCTGCAATTGTCGCAGCGTCCGCCGGCCACATTAAAGGAAAACCGCCCTGGCCCGTAGCCACGCAGCCGCGCGTCTTTGGTCTTGGCGAACAGCTCGCGGATGTGTGTGAAGAGGCCCGTATAGGTCGCGGGATTCGAACGCGGCGTGCGGCCGATCGGCGACTGGTCGATCATGATCACCTTGTCGATGTTCTCGATGCCGACGATTTCCTGATGCTTGGCCGGCACATCCAGCGCGCGATGCAGCTTATTGGCCAACGCTTTGTATAACGTCTCTTCCACCAAGGTCGATTTGCCTGAGCCGGAAACGCCGGTCACACAGGTGAAAACTTTGAGCGGAAACTCCACCGTGATGTTTTTCAAATTATGTTCGCTGGCTCCGCGCACCACGATGCGTTTTTTCTTGCTGGTGCTTCTTCTAACTTTCGGAATCTCGATCCGAAGTTCGCCGCGCAGATATTGGCCGGTCAGCGATTTAGGATTGTTGATCACTTCTTCCGGCGTACCCTCAGCCACGATCTCGCCGCCGTGCTTGCCCGCGCCCGGACCGATATCCACCAGCCAATCCGCGCTGCGCATCATCTCCTCGTCATGCTCGATGACGATCAGCGTGTTGCCGATCTGCTGCAGCTGCCTGAGTGTGTCGGTCAGTTTCGCGTTGTCGCGCGCATGGAGTCCGATGGACGGTTCGTCCAGGATATAGAGCACGCCGACCAGCTGCGAACCGATCTGCGAAGCCAGGCGGATGCGCTGCGATTCCCCGCCGGACAGCGAATAGGCCGCGCGGTGCAGCGTCAGATAGTCCAGCCCGACATTGTTGAGAAAAACCAACCGCACGACGATCTCCTTGAGGATCCGGCCGGCGATCAGATCTTCGCGGTGCGTCAATTTCAGGTTCTGGAAAAATTGCACGCACTCCCGGATGCTCAGGACGGAAGCTTCGTAGATATTCTTGCCGCCGACGGTCACCAGCAGGACCTGGCTCTTGTAGCGCGCGCCGTGGCAGACCGAACAAGGTTTCTGCGACATATATTTCTCGATGTCATCGCGCACCCCGTCCGACTGCGTGCTCTGATACCGGTCCTGCAGCCAGGAAACGATGCCGGTCCAGCGGACGTTGTAGTGCCCGCCGCCGCCCCGCGCGAAAAACTTCACCCGGATCAGATCCTCGTCCTCGCTGCCATAAAGCAGCAGGTCCAGTTCGTTCTTGGCCAAATCGCGCAGCCGCTTGTTGTCAGGGATGTGATAGAACTGCGTCACCGCGCGCAACACGCTGCCGATGTAGTTGTTGGGCTT
>JBGQBV010000049.1:0-6933 GCA_041494985.1 Minisyncoccia bacterium | reverse complement strand
GATCGAAGGACAGCTCAGAGGTATCAGGAAAATGATTGAGGGAGAGAAAAATTGCCTGGATATAATCACTCAGATCAGCGCGGTGAAAGAAGCGGTTTCCAAGCTCGGCGTGGAACTTCTGAAGGATGATTTTGTCTGCAAAATAGACGACAAGCGGAAAATAGACGGTAAATACATCGAAACCCTTTTCAAGCTCAAATAAGGTAATAAAAATTTATGCTAGGGGTAGTAAACAATGATAATTAACAATTAACACAAACATATGGAAAAAATACAGGATGCTTTTAGCAACGCACTCAAACAGCTCAAGGAAGTCAAGGAAATAATCTCATTGGACGAGAACCTCTATGTGCAGCTGCAGAGCCCGCAGAAGTTTTTGGAAGTGTCCGTGCCGGTAAAGATGGATGACGGGAAGATCAGGGTCTTCACCGGCTATCGGGCGCAGTTCAATGACGCGCGCGGACCGTATAAAGGCGGCATCCGCTTCCATCCGGACGTGAATGTCTCCGAGGTCAAAGCTTTGAGTGCCTGGATGACGTGGAAAACGGCGGTGGTCAACATCCCGCTGGGCGGCGGCAAGGGCGGCGTGATCGTCGATCCGAGAAAACTTTCCGATCGGGAATTGGAGCAGTTGTCCCGCGGCTATATCCAGGGCATATACAAACTCATCGGACCGGAGCTCGACGTGCCGGCGCCGGATGTCTATACCGATCCGCGGATCATGGGCTGGATGATGGACGAGTATGAAAAATTGGTCGGCACCCACCGGCCCGGCGTCATCACGGGGAAACCGCTAAGCATCGGCGGCAGCGAGGTCCGTTCCTATTCGACGGCGCAAGGAGCTTTCTTTGTTATCGAAGAAGCGGCGAAAAAGATCGGGCTGGGCAAAGGATCGACGGTGGCCATCGAGGGCTTCGGCAATGCCGGGGCGCACATCGCTTCGATTCTGCAAAAACATGGCTATAAGATCATTGCCATCAGCGACTCCAAAGGGATGGTCGTGAATTATATGGGGTTGGATGTAGAAGAAGTGAAGAAACATAAGGAAAGTACCGGCTCGGTTATTAATTATGTCGGGGGCGAGGAAGTCGATATCCCGTATTGCATCGCCCAACAGGCGGACATCCTGATCCCGTCCGCATTGGAAGGCTCGATCACGGCGGCGAATGTGGAATCGGTCAAAGCCAGACTGATCGTTGAAGTGGCGAACGGCCCGATCACGCCCGAGGCGGACGCGATCTTGGCCAAGCGGAATATCCTCGTGGTGCCTGATATCCTGGCGAACGCCGGCGGGGTGGCCGTGAGCTATCTGGAACAGGTGCAGAACGCCTACGGATATTATTGGAAAGAGGACAAAATCATGAAAAAATTGGAGGAGATCATGAAAAGCTCCTTCAGGGATGTGTGGAATGAAAAAATAAAGTATAATACGACTATGAGGATGGGCGCCTACGCGCTGGCGGTCAAAAGGGTCGCGGAAGCGATGAAAGCGCGAGGTAGAGTTTAAAAATGACCTTAAATCACTGCGGAATGCAAATTCTTCAGCGGTTTTGTAAAAAATTAAATTTTCAAACCAATGGTTTACGATCTGGCAATTGTCGGCAGCGGACCGGCTGGGCTTTCCGCGTCCGTGTACGCTTCGCGCTATGGAATTAAGAATGTCGTGATCGGCGGCGTGGCCGGCGGACTGACGACGCAGACGCACGAAATCGGCAACTGGCTCGGCACGGAGAAAATCAAAGGCTATGAATTCGCCATGAAAGCGTCTGCGCACGCGAAAAGCTATGCGGCCGAGATGATTGTCGCACTGGTGGATGAGATCAAAAGCAGCGACGGCACCTTCACTCTTTTCTTGAGCGATGGGAAAAAAATACAATCCCGCACAATCCTGCTGGCGCTAGGCACCAAGCATCGCCATCTCGGGGCGGTCGGCGAAAAAGAATTCATCGGCAAAGGCGTTTCCTATTGCGCGACTTGCGACGGCTTTTTCTACAAAGGTAAAACGGTCGCGGTGGTCGGCGGCAATGATAGCGCCGCCGGGGCGGCGGTTTTTTTCGGCGACATCGCCGAGAAAGTCTATCTCATCTATCGCGGCGAGAAACTGCGTTGCGAGTCTTTCTGGAACGAAGCCATCGGCAAGAATCCGAAAATCAAGATTCTTTTCAACACCAACATCAAGGAGATCAAAGGCGAAGGCAAGGTGGAAACGGTTGTCTTGGACAGTCCTTATGAAAAATCGGAAATTTTGGCTGTGGACGGCGTGTTCGCGGAAATCGGCAGCGACCCGAACACTGGCCTGGCGAAAAGCATCAGTGTGGATGTCGACGCGGAAGGGTATGTCAAAATAGATGCAAGCGGCAGAACGAACGCGAAGGGTATCTGGGCCGCTGGCGACATCACGAACGGTTCAGATAAGTTCAAACAGATCGTCACCGCGGCCGCTGAAGGCGCCATCGCCGCCCACAGCATCCAGAAGTTTTTGAAGAAATGAGTCGTCTTTCTTTTAAACAAAAAATCCCCCGCGGGGGATTTTTTAAATGTGGGCTTATCAAGATTCGAACTTGAGCTCGCCGCGGCGAGCATTACCCGCCGTGGCGGGCGCTCTCTAACCAACTTCTGCCTACCCCAGTCTTTAAAAATTTTTCAAACTGCAATGCTTCCAAGCGTGTTTCAAATTCTTTCTTAAAAACAATACTCCACGGCCCTCTTTTGTAAGTTGTTCGATGAAACTTTGCTTTTTCAGGAGTTACGTCATTGTGCATTAAAAGACGCTCATCTAAATTTTCTGTACTACCTGTATATTTTTTATTTTTTATATTTTCAATTACGTAAGTTGTAAACATAGTGGGCGATCGGGGACTCGAACCTCGGACCTCGTCATTATCAGTGACGCGCTCTAACCAACTGAGCTAATCGCCCATAAAGATAGTATTATTAAAAAACTGAATCTCGTCATTACCCGCCGCGGCGGGCGCGCTCTAACCAGCTGAGCTATAAGCCCGTATTTAATATCAAAGAAATCGTGTGGACCGGACAGGACTTGAACCCGCTACCTCCTCAGTGCAAATGAGGCGCTCTACCAGGTGAGCTACCGGCCCGTCAGACAGGCAAAAATGACAACTAGGACTTATTATACAGATAATATTTATTTTGTCCATACCCTAAATAGCTTATTTTTAAGGCAAAAAACTGCTTCTTTGAGCTATGTTGACGAGTAACTATTGACAGGAAGTAAGAGTTATATTAGGATAACAAATCAACGGAAAGATGTAAAATCTAAAACAAACACGAAGGAGGAGGGATATGAAAAGGTTAGGCGCAATTGCGGTTCTTTTACTCGTTATTGTTGTTGCTGCTGTAGCAGGCTGCTCAAGCTTGCAAAATTCCTCAGCAGAAGAAGCAAAGTTTGTAGTAGAACACCTGTCTGATTTTCAGGGGCATGCCCAATATTTTTCTGTCGAGAGCAAAGCCAGCATTGCGAGTTGGTCGGCAGAACAGCCAAGCATATATAAATCAGAGCCTCCTTTGCAAGACGGAGCAGAGAAGTTTGTCCATGAAATCATCTACAAGACAAAAAGCGATGGTTTAAAGCTGGTTCTCTTGAACGATGAAAGACCGCCAAAAATAATTGCAACAAGCATATTAAAATGATTGTAAAAAACAAGCTCAAAGAAGCCAACGCGGAACACTGCGATTGGCTTCTTTCATTTTATACATCCGTTTGACAACAAACCCGGCATAGTGTATATTTAGTTTAAGAAAAAGCCCCGAGGGCTTTTTAAAAAACCTTAAAATCACATATTTTAATGGACAAAATCATTCAATTTTTTCAAGAAGCCAAAGGAGAGCTTTTGAAAGTCAATTGGCCGACCCAGAAGCAGACCGTGAACTACACTTTATTGGTCGTGGCCGTCAGTCTGGTCGTGGCCGGATTTTTGGGAGGTTTGGATTCCATGTTTGGATCTATTTTAAGAACTTATATCATAAAGTAATATGGCAAAGCAAACACAGCATCACGGGCGGGCATGGTATGTCATCCACACGTATTCGGGTTACGAGGACAATGTCGCGCGCAATCTCAAGCAGCGCATCGAATCTATGGACATGCAGGACCTCATTTTCGACGTGATGGTGCCGAAAGAGAACAAGATTAAGATCAAGAACGGCAAAAGGACGATGTTCGAAGAACGGATCTATCCGGGATATGTGCTGGTGAATATGATGGTGACCGACGCCTCATGGTATGTGGTCCGCAACACGCCGAACGTGACCGGTTTCATCGGCTTGGGCACGACCCCGACGCCGGTTGATCCGCAGGAAATCGAAATGCTCAAGAAGCGCATGGGAGTATCCGAGCCGAAATACAAGATAGACCTGAAAGTCGGCGACGCGGTCAAGATCAATGAAGGACCGTTCAAGGATTTCGACGGCAAGGTGCAGGATTTCGACGAAGGCAAAGGCAAAGTCAAAGTCCTGGTTTCCATCTTCGGTCGCGAGACACCGGTGGAACTGGACTTTCTGCAGATCAACAGGATATAAGAATATTAAATCATTTATTTAGCTATACATATGGCAAAGAAGATCAAGACAATCATCAAACTGCAGGTTACCGGCGGCAAAGCCAATCCGGCGCCTCCAATCGGACCGGTGCTGGGTCAGCACGGCGTGGCCATCCAGGAGTTCTGCATGCGTTTCAATGAGGCGACCAAGGACAAGATAGGGGAAGTCGTGCCGGTGGAAATCACCGTTTTTGAAGACCGCTCTTTCAGCTTCATCATGAAGACCGCTCCGGCGGCCGAGCTTTTGAAAAAAGCGGCCGGCGCTGCCAAGGGAGCTGCCAATCCGCTGAAAGACAAAGCAGGCAAAATCACCAAGGCTCAGCTCGAAGAGATCGCTAAGACCAAGATGGTCGATCTCAACGCGAATGACATCGAAGGTGCGAAGAATATCATCGCCGGGACAGCCCGCTCAATGGGAATAAAAGTTGAATAATATAGAAGCGTAATAATTTATCTAAGTGGGAGAAGCTGGCAAGGTTGCTGACTTCATTTGCACCACACCAACACTATGAAACACGGAAAAAAGTACAGAGTAGTCGCTGAGAAAGTGGAGAAGAACAAGCTGTATACGGCCGAAGAGGCTTTCAAGCTTGTGAAGGAAGGAAAAATCGCCAAATTCGATGAATCAGTGGAAGTGCACATCCGCCTGGCGGTCGATTCCAAAAAAGGAGACCAGCAGGTGCGGGCTGCAGTCGTTTTGCCTCACGGAATCGGCAAAGCCAAGAGGATCGCGGTGATCACCTCGACCAAAGCCAAGGAAGCCAAGGATGCCGGCGCGGACGTGGTCGGCGGAGAAGATTTGATTGAAAAAATCAAAAACGGAAAATTGGAAGGATTCGACGTGCTGTTGGCCAGTCCCGAAATGATGCCGAAGTTGGCCCAGGTCGCCAAAATCCTCGGACCGCGGGGTCTTATGCCTAGCCCGAAGACCGAGACGGTGACGGACAAGATCAAAGAAGCTGTCGAGCAGCTGAAAAAAGGAAAATTCAGCTTCAAGAACGACACGGCCGGAGTCATCCATCAGGTGATCGGCAAGGTTTCTTTCGATGAGAAAAAACTGGTGGAAAATTACGCCGCGTTTCTGGACGCCATCCAAAAGGCGAAACCAGCTTCAGTCAAAGGAAAATACATGCTTTCCGTTTCCGTCTGTTCCACGATGGGACCGGGCGTGAAAGTTGCGCTATAGTTTTTAGGAAATTTTACGAAAAGACGGCCTATAAGGCCGTCTTTTTTGGGGCTTGATATCGGCTTTGACGTTCGGAGAAAATACCGCTAAAATGAAGGAGAAACGTAATTACTCTTCAGCTAAAAACATGGCCAAAATAATCATCGGGGTGGCGGGAGAAATGGGCAGCGGCAAGGAGGCAATCTCCCAATATTTGGTTGAGAAATATCACTCTAGCAGTCACAATTTTTCCCAGGTCCTGACAGACATCGCCAAGCGTCTCTATCTGCCTATCACGCGGGAAACCCAGACGGCGATCTCGGGGATGATCCGGACCACTTTCGGCCAGGACATCATGGCCAAAGTGATGGCCAATGAGTCCAAGGAAGATTCGACGGAAATCGTGGTGGTGCAAGGCATCCGGCGGCATCAGGACATGGACCAATTGCGTGAACTTCCCAATTTCAAATTGATCTACGTGGAAGCCGACATAGTCGTGCGCTACGGACGGGTGAAGAAAAGAGGCGAGAAGGAAAACGACGCCACGATGACATTCGAACAGTTTCAGCATAGCCATACCTACGAAACCGAGTTGGCCATTGCCGGGCTGAAGGAATATGCCGCGCATGTGGTCAAGAATGACGGCACGATGGAACAGCTGCACAAGCAAGTTGACGAAATCATCGCACAGTATGTGAAATAGTTTATGATAATCAATAAGTTTTCATATATATGAAAAAGAAAATCAAAGAAAAGACTAATTCTGTCATCGAATCGGAACTTATTGTGGGCGGAAAAAGCATTTTAAATGAAAAGCGACTCAAAGAAACCGTGGAACATTGCAAGGGGCTAGGCTTGAAAATCGTGCTCACACAGGGCAGCTGGGATCTGATACATATCGGACATGCGCGCTATTTTGAGCAGGCAAAAAAGCACGGGGATCTGCTGGTGGTCGGGGTGGACAGCGACGAAAAGATCCGATCGCGCAAAGGACCGGATCGGCCGATCGTGCCGCAGGACGAGCGTCTGGAAATGGTCACGCATATCCGTCACGTCGATCTGGTGGCTCTTAAGGAACTTAGCTCGCCGAAATGGAATCTCATCAAACTGGTGCATCCGGATGTCCTGATCGCGACCAAGGAAACATACAGCAAAAAAGAACTGCAGGCTCTGAAAAAACATTGCGGGAAAGTCGTGGTGCTTGAACCG
>JBGQBV010000048.1:0-6997 GCA_041494985.1 Minisyncoccia bacterium | reverse complement strand
TATAAGTTACCTCGTCTTCGCCTCACATTCAAAATTTCCCCAACTGGTAATGGTGAATCCGAACGTCGCATTTCCATTCGCATCAGTTTGTGAACCCAGATAGAGGATAGTCGTGTTGATGATCAGATAGCCCGCGAAAATAATCACGAACCCGATGAGCGCATTTTTGATGGTGGTTTTGGCCGTGTCGATCGCCCCGGTATCGCCGGCGGAAACCACATACATCACTCCCCCGATTGCGATAGCCACCAGCGCCACCCCGATCGCAATTTTCATTATGTATATGATGATATCATGGAATCCCTTTATCAGTTCGCATAAGGTGCACATATTCTGCCCCGTCCGTCCACACTGCACGATTCCGCCTGGATCAGTCACGCTGCCCGGAACAGCCGAACCCGAGAGATTGGTAGCTGGCGCTGGCGCCGCAACATTAGAAGAGGGAGAGGCCACAGCTGCTACCACATGAAACGGCACGCACAATTTTCTTGCGCTAGCCGCCGAAGTCCAACATTCGCCGTTCCTGCTTCCATAATATGCCTGTGTCAGTGAGCATGAAGCGCCCTCGGCTTGTCCGCTGTCACAACCCTTGCTGTCCACCGGGACGCACATTTTTTTATCATTGGTATTGTCAGTCATGCATATGCCGTTCGTGCACAAGTCACGTTCATTCTTCGCCACACAATCGGCGTCATTGGTATTGGCAGATGCCTTGCCTGCGGCGCAAGTCAAAAAAATTCCGGCCGACAGCAGGACGAACAGCAAATATTTTCTTTTTTGATTCTTCATTTTTTTTCGAAAAATTATCCGACCTGGCACAATTTTACCTGAAATCCGGGCGTGTTTCAATCAGCTGCTTTTTAATTCGTCTGGCTTCCTCCCGACAGATAGTTGACCCGGTTCCGTGCCAACAACAACGCTTCATGCAGCGACACTCCGCCGGTGGCGACCGATTCGATCATGTCCGAAAAAATCTTGTCCACTGCATCCGAATCGCTCTGATACCAATGCTTCGCAATCAGATTGCCGGACGCGAACGCGCCCAGCTGGGCATCGCTTTTCTGCATTTCGATGATGTCCCGCCTAGCTGCCGGATTTCCGGTTTTTTTCAGATAGTCCAGCGCCGGATCGAAATTGATCGGGAAATCCTTGCTGTTTTTCGTAATCGCGTTATAGAGAGTTATCGTTCCGGAATTTTTGAGAGTGAGAAACCGCAAAAATTGCCACGCTTCATGCATGCGGACATCGTTTGAGACCGGTGCCTGCACCGGTTGGCCGGCCACGGCGGCGGTTGCCGGCACAATCTTGTTCAAAGAAACGGCGAATGCCCAATAATTCGCGACTGTCGCAGGGCTGATAGGATATGTCTGCGGAACAGGCGCAATGCCATAATTCAACTTCGGATTCCTGCTTTTGATCGTGGCGTTCTGCCAGGAATAGTTGAACATCATCCCCACTGATCCTGCAGCGAAAGCGTCCACTGAATTGGGCTGTTTGGAGTTCCATGTGTACAGAGGATTCATGGTGTTGCTGGCGGTGCTCAGTTTCGCGAATTGCGTGTAGAATCCCAACGCCTGCTGCCCGGCTTGCGCCACGCTTCCGCCAGGAATCACCACGCCTTCATCGAATTTCGCCGGCATCCCTTTCTGGAACGGCAGCGCAACTCCGTTCTGAAACATCAGCATGCTCAGGAAATCCGAGGCACGGTTGATGTTCTGCGCGGTGCCGATGGCCGCACCGGCTCGGATGATGTTTCCCGAAGAATCGATCACCGTCATACGCTTCACGTCATCCTGGAATTCCGACCAGGTCCTGGGCGGCGCCACGATGCCGGCAGCGTTGAACATGTCCTTGTTATAAAACATCTCCATCGAATCGATGCTGAGCGGAACCGCATAGGCTTTCCCGCCATCCACGAAATCCGAAGCGACGACATCCGGGAAATTATTCTTTACGTCCTGTTCGCTCACGAAAGGTGTCGGAGCGGGATCGATCTTGTTTTCAAAAGACGGGAACCACGAATTGTTTATCAGAAATATGTCCGGCCCCTGTCCTGAAGCCAGCGCGTCGATGAGTTCCTGCTTATAGGTGGCCTGGCTGAATTTCCTGTATTTTATCTCGCCGACATACGGATTTATTTTCTTGTACTGGTTGATGATTTCCATGTATGTCTGGGAATCGTCCAGGGTTCCCCAGATTTCCAAATTGACCAGGTAGCCGCTGGGAGCCGCACTGCCGCAACCGGAAAGCAGCGGCACAGCCACGACTGCGAACATCAATGCGAGGATCCGAAACCTGCCAGCGAAATATTTTTTCATGAATTCCATATTTTTTGTTTTTTCTACTTAGTCGCCACGAACGCGTAATGAAAATCGCCGGCCTCCACATCTTTTTCCAAGGAAAATTTTTGCTTGATGAACATTTTTTTAAGTTTGTCCTGCGGAATGCGGATCTCGCTCTCCGGCCCGACTGCCAAATCATTTTGGCTCCATTCGACCACGATCACCTTGCCGCCGGGTTTGAGGGCCCGGTGTGCTTCAGCGATGATCACTTCTTTTTTCTGATTCTGGAACAAGACGTCTTTCAAGATGACCCAGTCGATCGAATCCGATTCGATTTTTGATCCGTTCTTTTTTTCCAGATTGACCCGGTTGGTGATTATATTCGTAATGCCGGAATTCTTGGCTTTGCTGGCAACCGTTTCCAAAGTCTGCGGCAGAATATCCAACGCATACACTTTCCCGTTTTCCCCGACCGCCTTCGCGAAGGGAATGGAAAAATAACCAGGGCCGCAGCCAAAGTCAGCCGCTACTTCGCCGCTGACCACCCCTAACTGCGCGATGATCGCCTCCGGGTCAAGAAATTTTCCAGCCACGTTTGGTGTTGGTTCCATATGTTTGGATGTTTTTGTTTTTACACCTCTTAGTTTACAACAAAAACAAAAAATGACAAAATGGGTTTAGGGAACAATTGACTTTTAACATTTGACCTTTGACGCCAAACATTCTAAACTTGTCAATTGTCCACATGTTAATGGTTAAGTGTTACTTCATGGAGGGTTGGCTGAGTGGTCGAAAGCGCCGCACTCGAAATGCGGTAAGGGAGCAATCTCTTCGCAGGTTCAAATCCTGCACCCTCCGCAAGACAGATTTTTCTTTACCTCACGCCTATACGACATAGGCGTGAGGGTTTACATAAGGTGAAAACAGTGCTACGATGAGCCTTGTATCTCACCCATATGGCATTTTCAACCAATACAATCTTAATAACAGCTGCTGTCTGCCTATTTTTGGCTTTATTGGGTCTTATTTTTGTTATTGTGACAATAGTAAAAATAAGGAAGATCCAGAACAACCTGAAAGTCTTATTTGCCGGCAAAGAAGCTAAAGATCTCGAATCGATAATTTTGGCTCACACAAGGGAAATTATCGCCATCGACAAAGATATTCAGGAATTATTCGAAATTTCCAACGTGATCCACGCCTTGGCGCAGAAAAGCGTCCACAAAACCGCCGTCATCCGCTTTAATCCGTTCAAGGACATCGGCGGCGACCAAAGTTTCGCTCTGGCGCTGCTGGACGGCAAAAATTCCGGCCTGGTCATATCATCCCTACACACCCGCGAAGGCACCCGCATCTATTCCAAGCCGATTTTGAAAGGCGCCTCGGAAAAATACACGCTCACCGAAGAAGAAAAACAAGCCATTAAGGCCGCTACCACGGAAAAACCACTAAAACTGTAATCATATACTTTCCATGACTGAACCAGAAAAAGAAAAAAAGATCGTAAAAGTCCCAGCCAGCATCACGGTGAAGAAATTCAGCGAGCTTTTAAATTTGCCCGTTTCCCAGATAATCATGGAGCTGCTGAAAAACAAGATTTTGGCCACTATCAACGAAGAAATCGATTTCGACACAGCTACCATCATCGCCCAGGACCTGGGTTTTGCAACCGAACCGGATTTGGAAGTTTCCGATTCTGAAACCATAACCGTGGAAAAGCTGATTGAAATCTGCAAAAAAGAGAAGGAGTCCGGAAAAAACCTGCATCCGCGTCCCCCAATCGTGACCATCCTCGGCCATGTCGACCACGGCAAGACGACTTTGCTCGACACAATCCGCAAGACTAGCGTAGCCGCCAAGGAAGCCGGCGGCATCACGCAGCACATCAGCGCCTACCAGGTCAAAAAGAAAAGCAAACTCATCACCTTCATCGACACGCCCGGACATGAAGCTTTTTCCGGCATGCGCCAACGTGGCGTCAGCATCGCTGACATCGCCGTCCTGGTCGTGGCTGCCGATGACGGCGTCCGCCCGCAAACCAAGGAAGTCATCGAATATCTCAAGGACAAGAAGATCCCGACCGTCGTCGCCATCAACAAGATCGACAAACCGGATGCCAACCCGCAGCGGGTCAAGCAGGAGCTGGCTGATAACGGTATCCTCATCGAACAATGGGGCGGCAATGTGATCAGCGTAAACATCAGCGCCAAACAGAACATCGGCATCGACGAACTGCTCGATTCCATCCTGCTCGTAGCGGAAGTCGAGGATTTCAAGGCTGACGACAAGCGCGACGGCCTGGCTATTGTTTTGGAATCGAATCTGGATCCGCAAAAAGGTCCGGTTGCAACTATTTTGATCAAAACCGGAACTTTAAAGGTGGGTCAGGATATCACTGCCGGAAAAACCTATGGCCGCATCCGTAAAATGGAGGATTTTACCGGCCGCAGCCTGCCATCCGCCGGTCCGTCAACGCCGGTCACTATCATGGGCTTAAATGGTACAGCTAACACCAACGATGTGTTGCAGGTTGTTGATGGAAAATCCCTGGCTCGGCTCAAATCCAAGGAATTTTCCGAGGGCATACTCGGACAAAAAGAAAAAACTACTGCGCAAAAAATGGTTCGCGTCGCAGACGAAGCCGGGGTGCAGAAATTGAACCTTATCCTTAAGGCCGACGTGCAAGGCTCGCTGGAAGCCATCGAGCAGATCCTTTCCACCATCAAAACCCCGGAAGTCGCCCTGAACCTCATTGAAACCGGCGTGGGCAACATTACTGAATCAGACATCAAGGTCGGCTCGCCGGCGAAAGCGATCGTGCTGGCTTTCAATGTGGAAACGACCCCGGTGGCCAAACGGATGGCCGAAACAAGCGGCGTCAAGATAAAAACATTCCGAATCATCTATGAACTGGTGGAAGAAGTCAAAAAGACGGTGATCGATATGCTGCCGCCGGAAATTATCCGCACCGATCTGGGCATGGTGAACATCTTGGCCATTTTCAAGACCGGCAAGCATGACATGATCGTCGGCGGACGGGTCAGTGAAGGAAAGATAGCCAAAGGCGCTCTGTTGGAAATAAAACGCGAGGGAGAGATTGTCGGCAAAGGCAGGATTGAGGCGCTGCAACAGAACAAAGTAGTCACCAGCGAAGTCGGACAAGGCAATGAATGCGGCATTGTTTTTGAAGGCAACACGAAGATCAAGGTGGACGACATCCTGATTGCCTACACGGAAGAAGCAAAAAAACGAACCCTGTAAAAATTTTTATCCCATGAATGACCGCATCGTAAAAATAAATAAGCTGATAAAAGAGCATCTTGGGGAAATTTTGCTCCGCGAGCTGAGCTTGAAACCAGGGGTTTTTCTGACCATAGCAAAGGTTGACACCACCGCCGATCTTCGCTATGCTCAAGTGTCCATAAGTGTTTTTCCCTACAAGGAAGCCAATTATGCGCTGACAGCCCTTTCCAATGAAATCTACTCTTTACAAGGAGCCCTGAACAAAAAACTGGCTATGCGCCCGTTGCCCCGTCTGAAATTCAAGCTGGATTCCACTGAAGAAGGCGCCGACAAAATTGAAAAGATTCTCATCAATCTCTAGCCGAATAAACACAGCTCATGCACAATTTCTTAAACCCACCCAGGTTTAAGATTTTTTTACCCATCCATCCGCCTAATGCTCACTATGAAAAATTTTTCCACCGAATTCAACACGCTTTCCTATATTATCGACAAATCCCGCAGGATCCTATTAGTTGCGCATTCCAATCCGGATGGCGACACGGCTGGGGCGGTTTTAGCCCTGAAAGAATATCTGACCTCATTGGGAAAGGTCGCGGACATCGCCTGCAGCGATCCGCTGCCGTCATTTCTAGAAGCCTTGACCGAACAGCGGTTTGAATTCCCAGAACATCTGAATCTGGGGATCTATGACACCGCCATCGGTTGCGACAGCGTCGAACGCGGCTTTCAGTCGATTGTCGGCCAACTGCACGAAAACACAGTGACTGTCATCATCGACCATCATCCGGACATAACTCTTTCCGCCGATGTCATCATCATCGATGCGAAGCGCTCATCCTCCTGTGAGCTGCTCTATGAATATCTGCTTTCCCGGGAAGCGCACATTTCCAAAAACATCGCCACCTATCTGATGATCGGCATTTTATCCGACACGGGCAATTTCCAGCACGCCAACACCACCAGCCGCGTGATGGAAATCTCCTCGGACCTGCTCAAGAAAGGCGCGACTGTTTCCAAAATCATCAAGGCGTCCTTTGCCAACAAGAAACTGTCCACGCTGAAACTCTGGGGCCGCGCTTTTGAAAAAGCCAAGATCAACCCGGCCAACGGACTCATCACGACCGTGCTGACGCAGCAGGATATCGAGCAATGCTCTGCCACCACCGAAGACATCGGTCAAGTCGCTTCCATCCTCAACACCGTTCCGGGCACCAAATTTTCCCTGGTACTTTCCGAGCGCGAAAACGGCACCATCAAAGGCAGCCTCCGTAGCGAGGAATACAAGGGCGTCGACGTGTCCCAAATCGCCCACCTGTTCGGCGGCGGCGGCCACAAACTGGCCAGCGGTTTCGAAATCAAGGGAAAAATCATTGAAACCGAGACCGGCTGGGAAATTATATAAAAAAATCCTAAATTCTAATTTCTAAATCCTAAACAATATCAAAATCCAAATGATAAAAATTCAAAAC
>JBGQBV010000047.1:0-7101 GCA_041494985.1 Minisyncoccia bacterium | reverse complement strand
GTTCCGGTTCCGGTTATCGGATTCGCGCCTACATCAGTATTCAAACCATCGCCAGCAGTCAGACTGGTCACCCCGCCACCTGAAGTCGCCCAAGACATCTGCCCGGTCGAGCCATCGATAGACATATATCTCGTGCCGCTTCCCAAACTGTCAGGCAAAATATAACTTAAATTTCCTGCTTGTGTTGTCGTCGTGAAATTTGTCGTGTATCCCAAATCCGCACTTACGAATCCCAAAGATCCCGCGTCAGCATAGGTGCTGGCTCCGGTTCTTCCAAGAACAATCCCTGTCGGATCAAGAAATATATCTTGCACACCGCTGCTCGGAGTCGGCACACCGAAATTCGAATCGAAAAGGATTTCCGTGATGGCGCTGTGGCCGTTGACATTGATGATGGCCGTCGAACCGGACACGAAAGTCTTGCATTCCCAATAGCCAAGACTTTGATTGTAAGACAAGACCTGCGAATCGCCGCACCCTGACAGCATGGACAATTGACCGCCGTTAAATTCCAAACCGGAAGGAGAATGGGTTGCTGTCGTTGCGCCGGAAAGAAGATTTATGGCCAAAGATCCGCTGCCCGTGATTGGATCCAGTCCGCTGTTGATATCCGTGATCAGGCCGTTGCCGCCCGCCACGCTCGTGACTGTTCCGACTCCGGACACCGAACCCCACTTCGGCATATGCGTCACCGAATCCATGACCATGACACTGTCGTCAGCACCCTTGGCCAGTTTCCCCACCGTGTTGTCCGCGCTGGCATACAAAATATCGCCGGCCGTATATGATGTGAGTCCCGTGCCGCCATGATTATAAGTGATAGCTGAACCATTCCAAGTTCCACTGCCGATAGTTCCGACTGTCGTAATGTTAGAAGTTCCAGCCCAGGTTGAGAGCGCAGTATTCTGCACATTATTCAAAGACATGTTTGTTTTAAGATTTGCCAATGTTCCCACCCCCGTACCGCCCTGCGCTACGTTCAGATATTGCTGGCTGGTCAGGCCGGTCGAATTCCAAACCGCGACATAGGTATCCGTGCCGCTGCCCGTCAGTCCGCCGGCGCCGGAAACCGTCGCCCAGACCGGCAGATCAGTGCCCGGATCGATCATCAAAACCTTATTCCTATCAGTAACCGCCGTGCGTGAAAGTTTTGTGAAAGAATCGCCAGCCGAATAATACATGATGTCGCCCGTGGAAAATCCTCCCAGATTTCCCGTACCGCCGTAGCTTACGCCCAAGGCCGTCGTCAGTCCGGTCAAGGATGTGATGTCGGAGTTGGCATTCTTGGCGGCATAAGTTGCCGGGCTGACCCACTGCGCGTCCGTGCCATCCGAAGTCAAAACTGTTCCAGGACCACCGAGTCCCAATCGGGTCGTTGCCGATCCGTTGTGATACATCAAATCACCTTGATTCGTCAGCGGATCAACAAAACCGCCCGGCACGGCGGCAAAAACCGCATCGCCGCTGCCGTTTTTCGTCAAAACCCAGCCGGTCGAATATGCGCCGCTGGATACGTTCGTCAACGCGTTGATGGCCGCTTGTCGCGTCGTCTGCCCGGTGCCGCCGTAGCCAAACCCCAGCGCCGTCGTCAGTCCGGTCAAGGAAGTGATGTCGGAATTGGCACCCGAGGCGGCATATGACGGAGTCACCCATTGGACAGCTGTCCCGTTAGATCTGAGGATCTGTCCGTTGGTTCCGATCGCCAAACGTGTCGTGCTGCTCCCGTCGCGATACATCAGGTCGCCCTGCGTGGTCAGCGGATTGGAAAAACCGGATGGCACGACTTTGAAAATGGCATTGCCGGTCGCCGTGTCCTTGGTCAGGACATATTCATTGGTTGCGCCGGAAACATTTGTCAAAGCATTTATTGCTAATTGCGCTGTCGTCTGTCCCGTGCCGCCGTTGCCGATCGCCAGCGTGCTGGAAACCTGCGAAGAAAGATTGACAGAAGCGGCCGTGGCCAGCGCGCCCAATCCGGAAACGTCACCCGAGGTGATGCCGGCCCAAGTCAGATCCGCTCCCGCGCCAGCGGATTTCAAGAAACGGCCCGCGGCTCCGGGCGCCAGCTGCGACCAGGTCGGCGTGCCGCCTTGTCCGGTGATCAGTCCGCCTTGCACGACGGCTGCTGTCGTCGTGTCCGAATGCGTCGCGGAAAGCAGGTCGTGATCCGTCGGCGAAACGCCGCTGACTGTCGTCCAATACGGATGCGTGCCGTTCATGTCCGTCGTGATGGACAAAACTTGTCCATCGCCGCCGATCGGCAGCGGCACCAAGGCGCCGGCTGAATAATAGAAAATGTTGCCGGTGGTCAGACCCGTAAGAGAGCTCAACAATCCGAGCTGCGTCAAAGTCGATCCGCCGAAAGTCTGAGTGGAATCAAAGTTGATTTCCCCGGTCATCGTGCCGCCGGAGAGCGGCAAGGCATTCGTGGTGCTGCCCGCCAATTGGTATTTCTTCAGTTGGCTGCCCAAAACCAGCTGGCTGGTGCCGGTGCCGGTCGGCAGCTGTTTGATGTTGAGTTTGCCGCCCGTGCCCAGCAGCGGAATGTCTCCGGCCGCAGTTCCGATGGTTTTCCCCTGCAAAAATGAGGAGTTGATGGCATATGGCACCGCACCGATCTTTTTTCTCGGCGCCATCTCGCTGTCCTTGCCGATCTGGATCCCGAGATAGAAATCAGCCGTGGAAAAATCCAAATTTTTCGGGAAAGCGACGACTGATCCGAGATATGCGTTCAGAATCCCCTTGTAGACGGTCACTTTTTGGTTTTCCTGCCAGATCCTGGCGTCCGTGTTGGAGGGATACTGATCCATCGTTGTCCGGTCTTTGGAATAGACCGCGAAACGCACGTCATAATCGCCGTCCGGCAGAGCCATGCTGTCCTTGCCGACGACATAGGCCGTGATGTTGACCTGCTCGGCGGCGTGGACATCGGAGGCCAGGAAAAACGCCAGCGCGAAACTGAGAAGGAAAACTGGCATTGATAATTTGAGATTTTTGTTTTTCATTGCGACCTGATTTTTATTCGGAGTCCGCGATTATTGTTTTATCCAACTGAACATCTGCTTGAACTGCGAGGTTATGAGATCTATGACATTATCACTTTTGGTTGATGTGAAGGCGGAAAATTTTTCGCTGTTGACCGTGTTTCCCCAGCTGTCATGCGCCGTGATGGAATAGGTATATCTCGTCGCCGGTTCGAAGTTCAAAATGAGCGCGTGCGAAAACCCTGGTCCTGCCTCGCTGAGCGTCGTCTTGACCGGCCCGTCGTTTTTCGCATAGGTCACGTCGGAGGTCGCCAGCTTGTTGGTTTTCCATGAGAACAGCAACCTGGTCTGTTTGCCGTCTTTGGAAATCAAGGTTTCGCCTTTGACGTCCGTGATCTGCAGCGGCGCATTTTTCACTTCCCCCGACATGTCGATTTCATAACCCCCGAAGGTTATTTCCCGGATGGCATAGTGCTCACTCTGGGAAACATTGGCTGGGACTGTCGGCTGGGCGGCATCAACCTTAGTTGCTGGAGATTTGGCGTCCTGCACCCCGCTGACATCGTTGACGAAGGTGTTTGTCTTGTTTTCCGGGATCGGCAACTGGGTGATTTCGGCCGGCGCAGCCTGGGAGGCCGCTTTCTTGAACCTGAAATAATACACCGTGCCGCCCACCAAAAACAGAAGGATGAGCACCAATCCCCCTACCCTGAATAATTTGGCAAATCGGGTGGTTTCGTTCGTCATTTTTATGCCACTAATTGCGTGCAAATAAATTGCATATTTATACCTCAAAATTATACCACTTTTTTAGGCAATTTGCCACCACCAAGGAGGCTGTGGATAACTTTTGTTTTTGCCGACAGCAAAGGAAAAGTTTCCGAGTCACCCACCGCGTCCGCTTGCGATTTTTCCGGACAAAAAAAGACGAAAAAAACCATGCGTTTTTGCATGATTTTTTCACTGTTTTTTGACCGCGTAATTTTCCCGATTTTGGACAACCTGTGGATTTCCTTTTTTATCGGTCCTTTTTCCGATTAATTTCCCTTATTTGAGCCTTATCTTCGCTCAGTAAACTCTTCCCTTATTTTCTTAAGGATCAGCGCCGCCTCATCGCGTCCGCCGAGTCCGAAAGAGAGCCCGACCGCCAAAGAGAAGGCCGCGACCAGGCCGATGAAGATGGTATTCACCAAAGAAACCGCAATTCCCAGCTGGATCAGCGCCGCCAGAAGACCGAAAATCACGACCGCCCATTTCACGATTGTCGCCAGCAGGGTGGCGCTCACCACGCCCGCCGCCCGCGTGCTGGAACGGACGACCGTATACACCAGGCTGCTCAGCAGAAAAGCGATGGTCATGATTATCGTCGCGACGATGACGTTCGGCAGATACAAAATGATGCTGTTCAGGAATTCCGTGACCTGGTTCAACCCCAGGATGTCCGTGGCCGCCATCAGGAACACCACGACCAGGAACCACTGGACCAATTTGCCCAGAAAATGCGAAAGGGTGATGTCGATCCCGTGCTGCCTCATCTTTTCACTGAGTTTTATCCGCTCGATCGTCTGGTCGATGCGCAGCGCCTTGATCAGCCTTTCAACAACCTTGCCGAACACGGAAGCGATGACCAACCCCAGCAGGAAGACCAGCAGCGCGCCGATGAGCGTCGGCATGAAATTGATGAACCTGACCCAGAGGTCGATGAGCGAGAACGAGACCGCCTCCCCCCACGTCTGCAAAGGATTCATAGGCTTTTCGGAAAATATCAAGCAAAATTAATATACGTTTGCCTGATAATTCCAGTTAATTATAATTTTGTTATATTCAAATTATACCACAAAAAAGGCAGGAATAGTATCCTGCCTTTTGCTAAAAGCTCCATTTTATCCCCTGCAGCGGCATTTTTAGACATCCAGATTCTTGACGCTCTTGGCGTGCGTCTGGATGAATCTGCGGCGCGGTTCGACATCAGTGCCCATCAAAATATCAAAAACCTTGTCCGCCGCCTGGGCGTCTTCAATCTCCACCCTGAGCATCTTGCGATGTTCCGGATCCATGGTCGTGTCCCAGAGCTGCTGCGGATTCATTTCGCCGAGACCTTTGTAGCGCTGAATGGTGACGCCGGCGATCTTTTCCACTTCCCCGTCCGCGCCTTCCAATTCTTCCTCGGTGATCTCGCTTTCCTCGCCCGCTGCTTTTTTGGCGGCCGCTTTTTTCTCCGCCGCTTTGTCCGCAGTTTTTTCTGCCGCAGCCGCGCGGAGTTCCTCGACGATCTTGTCTTTTTCCTCGTCGTTATAGACCCAGCGCACGTCCTTGCCTTTCTGGATCCGATATAGCGGCGGCTGCGCGATATAGATATGCCCGCCGGTGATCAGCTCTTCGAAATAGCGATAGAAAAAAGTCAGCAGCAGCACGCGGATATGCGAACCGTCCACGTCAGCATCCGCCATGATGATGATCTTGCCGTAGCGCAGGCGGCTCAGGTCAAAAGTTTCGCCGATGCCCGTGCCAAGCGCGATGATGATCGGTTTCAAGGTGTCGGATTTCACGACTTTGTCCAAGCTGGTTTTTTCCACGTTCACCAATTTGCCTCTGAGCGGCAAAATGGCCTGGAACATCCGGTTGCGCCCTTGTTTGGCGCTGCCGCCAGCCGAGTCTCCCTCAACGATGTACAGTTCCGACATTTCCGTGTCGCGCGTGGTGCAGTCCGCCAGTTTGCCCGGCAGCGTCATGCCCTCCAGCGCGCCTTTTCTCAGCACCGCGTCCTTGGCGGCGCGGGCCGCGATGCGCGCCCTGACAGTCAGCAGACATTTTTCGATCATCGCCTTGGCGTTGCTCGGATGCTTCTCCAGAAATTCCACAAGCCCTTCCGAAGTGACACTGGAAACGATACCACGCACTTCCGCGTTGCCCAGTTTGGATTTGGTCTGGCCTTCGAACTGCGGATCGCGCAATTTCACGCTCACCACTGCTGTCAGCCCTTCTTTCAAGTCTTCCGATGTCATGCCGCCGTCCTTTTCCTTGAGCAGTCCGTTCTTCTTGGCATAGTCATTGAGCACGCGCGTCAGCGCCATCTTGAAGCCCGTCACGTGCATGCCGCCCTCGACGGTGAAGATGTTGTTCGCAAAAGAATACAGATGTTCCTTGTAGCCGTCGGTGTATTGCAACGAAATTTCCACCGCCACGTTGTCGATCGTCTTTTCGACATAGACCGGCATCTCGTTTTTCACTTCCTTGCCGCGGTTCAGAAATTTCACGAAGGAAATGATGCCGCCGTCGAAATAGAAGCCGTGCCGGCGCACTTTGTGTTCATCCTTGTCGGTCAGCGCTTCGCGGCAATCCTCGACGATGATCTTCACGCCCTTGGTCAGATAGGCCTGCTGGCGGACATAGTCCAAAATCTTCGTCCAGTTGTATTTGATTTCCGGAAAGATCTGCGGATCAGCCTGGAAGGATGTTTTCGTCCCGGTTCCGTCCGATTTGCCGATCGCTTTTACTGTCGCCACGGGAATGCCACGCTTATATTCCTGCATCCATAATTTTCCTTCGCGCTGGACTTCAGCCCGCGTCCAGACGGACAGCGCGTTCACCACCGAGGCACCCACGCCGTGGAGGCCGCCGGAAACCTTATAGCCGTCACCGCCGAATTTGCCGCCGGCGTGCAGCACCGTCATGATCGTTTCCAAAGTCGATTTTTTGGTCTGCGGATGGATCTCCACCGGGATGCCGCGGCCGTTGTCGGAAATCTCCACGACGTTGTCCGGCAGCAGCTTGATGCGGATGTCGTTGCAATAGCCCGCCATCGCCTCATCGATCGAATTGTTGAGGATTTCCCAAATCAGATGATGCAGGCCTTCCGTGGAGGTTCCGCCGATATACATCCCAGGACGCTTGCGCACCGGATCGAGCCCTTCCAGCACTTGGATCGACTTGGCGCCATATTCCGATTTCTTCGTGTTTTCCTTGGCCATAATATTATAAATTTCTAATTTCTAATTTCTAAATCCTAAACAAATCACAAATCCAAAAAATGAATTTTCAAAACGTTTAGAATTTTTAATTTAAAAAATTTGATATTATTTAGAATTTAGAGTTTGGGATTTAGGATTTATGATTT
>JBGQBV010000046.1:0-7106 GCA_041494985.1 Minisyncoccia bacterium | reverse complement strand
GTAGCCTTTCCCAATGAGATTCTCCCGCAAAGCCTGGTCGCCCAAAACTTTAATGATTCCTTCCGTGATTTTCTCGCTGCTGTTGGCGTCGACATATTGAGCCGCGTCTCCCAAAATCTCCCGCATGCACAGATGGTCAGAAGACACGACCACCGCCCCTTTGGCCATCGCCTCCAGCGGCGGCAAGCCGAAACCTTCGTAGAGCGACGGAAAAACATAAGCGCTGGCATAGTGATACAGCCCGTCCAGATCCTGGTCGGAGACGAATCCGCAAAAATGCACTCCTTGGATGTTTTTTTCCGCAATCCGTTCCCTAAGCCGCGCATAAAAGAAATCTGCCTTGCCGACCAGCGCCAATTGCATCTGCGGATAGGCCGCCAGAACGCGCTCATATGCATCAACAAGCCGCTCCAGATTTTTGTGCGGATATGCATTGCCCACATAGAGCAGATACGGTTTTATTATACCATATTTTTCCAAAATAAGCTGCGGATTTCCGCCAGAAATCCGGCACAAATTGTCGCACGCTTCATAGGTCACGCTGATTTTTCCCGCAGCCTCCGGATATTCAGCCAAGATGTCCTTTTTCGTGAATTCGGACACAGTGATGATCTTGGACGCCCTTTTGGCCGCGCTGCGGATCGTCAGTTTATAAGCCGCGTATTTTATTTTGTACCAAAGCGGACTCAAGGTGGTCCCATGGAGCGTCGGAAAATGGATAAGAATCAAATCATGGATGGTCAGCACAAATTTTCTCCGATACAGGATCGGCACGTTGAAATGCGGGAAATGCATCAGGTCCAGCGCGTGTTTTTCCAGCAGCCGCGGGAAAAAAAACTGCTCGGAAAAAGAATACCAGGGATAGTCCGCCAGCACTTTGCGGAAATTCGCGTTGAGCGGTTGGTATTCGTCGAAATTTTCTTTCCGCAAAAAAATGACGTATTGATTCTCTCCATCAACCGCCTCCAGATGCTCGATAAGTTTCTGCGTGTAGCGCCCCAGCCCCTTGCCCAGCGAGCCGTAAAATCGCGCATCAATGCCTATTTGCATAGCTTCATTTTACCATTTTTTGTACATAAAAAAAAGCTGCGAATCCCGACAAAAAAGAAAAAGCCCCGCTCGCTTTTGGCGAGAGGGGCTGAAGACACGTTGGTCTTCTTAGTTATACATAGTCACGGGCATTTTGGAACAACTGCAGCCAAGGCGAGACTGCCAGTTTTTCTTTCCACTCGGCAGACATATAGTGCCACTGCCATTTGAGGAAAGCGCGCTCCGGATGAGGCATCATCGCAAGATGACGTCCGTCGGGAGAGCAAAGCGCCGTGATCCCTTCGGGAGAACCATTGGGATTGAAGGGATAACTCGTCGTCCTTCTGCCGAAGTTGTCGACATATGCGAGCGGTGCCAGATTGTTTTTCGCAACGTGGCGAAGGATTTTCTTATCCGGAAAATGCAGCAACCCTTCCCCATGCGCCACCGGCACGCCCAGAATCGACCCTTCCATTCTTCTGAACATGATTGCCGGACTTTTCAGAACCTTCACGTTTACCCAGCGGGATTCGAACCGCTCGGAAACATTATGGATGAACCGCGGTTGGACCTCGTCGGGCAATTTTCCTCCAGGGATCCAGCCCAGCAGCGCCATATTCTGGCAGCCGTTGCACACTCCGAATGAAAGAGTGTTGCTCCGGGAGTAAAACCGCTGGAACTGTTCCCTGAGCTGGTCATTGAACTTGATCGATCCGGCCCAGCCTTTCGCGCTGTCGAGCACGTCGGCATAGGAAAATCCGCCGACGAACGCCACCATATTGAAAAGATCAAGACTGGTGACGCCGTTTAGGAGATCGGTCATGGTCACATCCCACGGCACAAAACCTGCCGCAAGGAATGCACTGGCCATTTCCCGATCGCCGTTGCTGCCTTCTTCGCGCAGGATGGCTATTTTCGGTTTGACCGAACTATGGAGAACTTCCAGCTTTTGGAAACTCGTGGGCTGCGGGTCAAAAGTCAGCGCACGCTTGGGATTTGGAAGTCGGCGACCTTGTGAGCGCCATTCTTCCTGCGCCATCGCCGGATTCATCTGTAAACGCTCCAGCTGATAGCTTGTCCTTTCCCACCATCTGCGGACCGTCTGTATCGTTTCTTTGAAAACGATCCGGTGTCCGAACTGGAAAACGGCTTTAGGAGTCAATTGACTTTTGCCGATGCGTTGGCCCTTGACCGCGAACTTCGCGAGAATCTTGTCGATTTTCTTCCTGTTGCCAGGGAGATATTCGATCACGACCCCCAGTTCTTCGGAAAAAAGGATTGCGAGCGCATTCTGCCCTTTGCTACTAAAGTAGCCGAGGTTGAGGTTGACGCCGCAATTTCCCGCCATCGCCATCTCCAGGACGGTAGTGATAAGACCGCCGTCGCTTCGGTCATGCAAGGACAAAATCAATCCTTGCTTATGCAGTTCCTGGATCGCGAGAAAGGAATTTTTCAGCAGCACATTGTCGTCGACATCCGGGCAATCGTTGCCGATTTGTCCGAATGCCTGGGCCAGTGCGCTGCCGCCGAGCCGGTATTTGCCAGGCGCGAGGTTGATCAACATCAATTCGCTCCGGCCTGGTTTTTTGAGATCCGGCGTCGCCACTTTGGAAATATCCGCCATGGTCACATAGCCGGAAATAACCAGTTGGGTCGGAGCTTTCACCATTTCATCGCCGACTTTGGCAGCCATAGAAAGACTGTCTTTGCCGCCATCGATGGCGATGCCCAGCTCGATCATCAGGTCGCGGACTGCGACCGCTGCGTCATACATGACCGCGCCTTCGCCCGGAAGTTTAGCCGGAGCCATCCAGTTGCCACTGCATTTGATGTCTGCAAGAGCGGTGATTTCCGCCGCGGACATATTGGTCAGCATTTCGCCTACTGCCATCCGACTGCCGACTGCAGCATTTACGAGCATCTTGATCGGCTGTTCTCCGATAGCAATGGCCGCACCAGTTTGGCTGAAGTGGCTCAAAGCCGTGACAGCCACATCGGACATCGGGAGTTGCAGCGGACCGCAACATTGCTGTTGGGCAATAAGCCCGGTGACGCTGCGGTCCGCTTTGTGCACGAGAAACCCTTTTGATCCGACGGATGGCAGCTGAAACACTTTCTTCAGCGCCTGCTTCACAGTCAGGTTCTTCGGCAATTTCAGCGGCAGTCGCTTTTTTGAGAGACGCTCAAATGTGAACGTCTTTTGCGGCATGTCGCCGAGAATCCTGGAAAGTTCCAGATCTACCGGCCTCGTGCCATTTTTAGAATCGACGAGCACGATTTTGCCGTTGCCTGTCACTTCGCCGAGCACTTCGCAAGGCGCCTTTTCCCGCCGGCAGATCGCCTGGAAACTTTCCAGGTATTCCGGCTTGATCAGTAGCGCATTGCGTTCCTGATATTCCGCGCTCCAGAGTTCCAAAACGGAAAGCGTCTGGTCTCCCACGTTGATTTTGCGGATGTCGACCACGCCACCGACCGGATTGATCAGCTCCGTGACGACATTGCATGGTCCGCCCGCACCCTGGTCGTGAATGCTCGCGATCGGGTTATGGGCGCCCATCTCGATGCAGGCGCGGATCACACGGTTCATCTTCTGTTCCATTTCCGCATTGCCGCGTTGCACCGCTTTGAAATCAAGTTCGGCGGTGTTTTCGCCCTGCGTCATGCTTGAGGCAGCGCCGCCACCGACACCGATCCGATAAGCCGGTCCGCCGATCTGAACGATCTTCATGCCGGATTTCGGCTCACCTTTTTTAACTTGTAGAGAATCCATCTGCCCGACTCCGCCAGTGAACATGATCGGCTTGAGCCATTCCCTGCGTTCGCCGCAAGGCAGCCTGAGGCCGAATGTCCTGACAAAGCCCTGGACAACGGGTTCGCCGAATTCATTGCCATAACGCGACGCGCCATTGCTCGCCTGGATAATGATATCCCGCGGCAGAGCCAGGTTTGTCGGATAGACAAAACCTTTCGCTTCTCCCGGAATCACATATCCCGGAATGTGCAAGCTGCCCGTGCAATAGGCGGCAGTGCCGGCGACCACCAATCCGCCCAATCCAGTTGCCTGGATGTCGCGGATGCGGCCGCCGGTACCTGTTTCCGCTCCAGGAAACGGCGCGACTCCCGAGGGGAAGTTGTGCGTTTCCGCGGTGAAAATGATGTCGCGCGGACCGTTTTGGAGCCGATACGGCGAACATCTGCCCGGCAATTCCGGGTAGAGCGTCTGTATGGCGAACCCATTGATCGCACTGGAGTTGTCGCAAAAAGCAATCGTGCTGTTTTCGGGATGCGCCCCAAGAGTCGATCTGACGATGTCCAGAAGCGACTCCGGCATTTCCACGCCGTCGATCACGATTTTTCCCTTGAAATACCAGTGACGGCAATGGTCACTGTTTGATTGCGCCAGCTGGAAACATTCCACGCTGGTCGGGTTCCGCTTGAACACGTCGGCAAAAAGACCGGCATTAAATTCAAGGTCCCATCCGTCCATACCGAGGCCGAGTTCCTTGTTGATTTTCCGCAGAGCCTCGATGCCTTCGGTAAGCAGCAGCACTTCATAGACAGCTGCCGGCACGATATCGACCGCAAATGATTCCAGCGGTTCCTTGTATCGGCACTCCGTCATACGATCGGAGTTCTTTTCTACAAAGGCGTCCGCCTTGTGACGCGGGTGGATCTGGAAACGCCTCGACTGTTCAAGCCGAGTCACCATATCCAACCCGCAAGTCCGGCATGCTCCGACCGCGTTGGTCGAAAAAGCCGTCTCGAAATTCAGACGCGGTCCGATTTCCACGACATTGCCTGACTGCAGGAATGTCTGTTTGGAAAAAAGTTCCGGTTCAAACGTCTCTCTGAGAAGCCACCGCAACGTTTTCATTTCAGATGAATCCAATTCGCGCGTGACTTCGACATAGAAGCAGATCTCTCGCTTCACTCTGCCCCAGCCATTGAAATCCCTGACTGGCGGCAACAATCGGAAAAACTTCAGCACCTTGCTCATCGCCTACCTCCTTTGAATGATTTTAGTTGATATTTGTCCCAACATAAGCCTTTCCAAAGCCTCCTTTCAAAAAAGTTTTATCTTCCAAATATTTGCCCTTTCTATTCGATTTTCAAGCTACAAACTGCCTAAAAAAGCAGTCCCCTATAATAGCAGATATCCATATTTATGCAACCAATAGAAAAGGGCTGGCTCGATTTTTCGAGTCAGCCCTGATGAGGGTGATTTCAGCGAAGTTTCAATGACGATTCGTCCCAGGAAATGTTCTTCGGCCTGATGTGGACGCTGCGTTCTTCGCTTTGCACGACGTTGCCGGCATAGAGCGGCTGCATGCCGAGATTCATAGCGATCGCACTGACACGCGTGCAGTCATTAACGTCCACTATGAGCGCAAAACCTGCACCCATGTTCAGATTGCCATAGGCTTCTTCGTCACTCACCGGCCCATGCTCCTGCATGAAAGCGAGAACCTCCGGGACATCCGGAATCTTCTCGATGAAATAGGAAAACTTCTGCGGCGCCCGCATAAGCTTGCGAAAGCCGTGCCCGGTGATGTTGATCCCATAGTGCAAATTAATCCCCGCTTTCTGGCACTCGTCGATGAGCGGCACATAGATGATGGTTGGATCGAGCAGCGCCTCACCGTAGGACCGGCCGCTGGGCAGTTTGGTGAGATAACCGTCAGGCAGCTTGTCGGCGATCGCGCGCGCCAAGGTAAGTCCGTTGGCATGGATGCCGGAGCTTCCGAAAAGCATGATTGCGTCGCCATTTCGGATTTTCTTTCCGGAAAGCAGATTACGCTCGGATTTTATGATGCCGAAAGCTGAACCGCTGAGAACAACTGCTTCGGGATTTATGATACCCTTGAGCGTCGGAGTTTCTCCGCCGCCCCAGGTGCAACGCGACAGATCGCAGCCTTTCCTCCATCCTTCAATGAGATCATTGCTGCGCTTCTCATCGGCAAACCAGGCAGAGTCGCCGACCGCCAGATGCATCGCCGCCGAAATCGGCAGCGCGCCGACTGTGATCAAATCGTTTACGATCATAGCGAGTGTACACTGTGCGATCTGATCATGGTAGGTCTTGCCGGTCAGCTTATACATCGCGTCGGCGACGAGATTCTTGGTCCCGAGACCTTCTTCGACAAATGCGAGGTAAAAACTGTACGTTTCGATAATATACGCGCTTTCGCCGCGGCTGGCCTCCAGTTCCGCAAAACCGAAACGCTTGATATTGTCGGCCGTTTTTATGGCGGCCTGCTGAGCCAATATCTTAAACGGATCCATTTCAGCATAATTGACACCTGTGCTCTTGTAGGTCATCCTATCTTTGCCCATGAGTCCTCCTTTTACGTAGGTATTTTTAGATTTTTGATTCAATTTTCAAGCTACAAACTGCCTAAAAAAGCAGTCCCCTATAATAGCAGATATCCATATTTATGCAACCGGTCGGTCAGATTTTTCCGAAAACCCCGAGCAGTTCGCGCGCCGAGGTGCGCCAATTGAAGCGGATGGCCTGTTTGAGCGCCCGATCACGCATAAGTTCGTGGAAATCGCGGTTCAGCAGAGCTTCTTTCATTGCTTGAAACAGTTCGTCCGGTTTGTCAGGATCGATCATGATCGCCCCGTCGCCCGCAACTTCCGGAAGCGACGAAGTGTTGGAAGTTATGGTCGGCACGCCGCAGCGCATCGCTTCCAACACAGGAATGCCAAACCCCTCGAAAAAAGACGGATAGACGAACAGTGACGCCAGCGTGTAAACAGCCGCTTTGTCCTCGCTGGTGATGCAGCTGGTGAAAATGATGTCCTGAGTGTTCTTCGCGTCGCGCATGCCTTGAAGAATGCTGCCGATCTTCCAGCCCTTGCCGCCCGCGATGACCAGTTTGTATTTGTCGAGCTGCGGATTTTTGAGGGCGCGCAGCTGGTCGAAAGCGGCCACGACGGCCGGGATGTTCTTGCGCGGTTCGACTGTGCCGAGATAGAAGATGAAATTGAACGGCAGATGATATCGTTCCTTTACCTCGATCAGTTTCGGGTCGTTGCGGTCCAGCTCCTCGAACTGGTCGGAGATGCCGTTATAG
>JBGQBV010000045.1:0-7334 GCA_041494985.1 Minisyncoccia bacterium | reverse complement strand
TAGGATTACGCATCTGAATGTCTCAATCGGCAATCTTCCTGAAAATTGGATCGGGAAAAAGATCGTGCAGATCTCAGATGTCCACCTGGGACACGTCTACGATCCTCAATACATGGAGATGGTGGCGCAAAAAATAAAGGCACTGAAACCTGACGCCATCGTCATCACTGGAGACCTGTTTGACGGAACTGACGGGGATCTGTCTGTTTTCACGCAGTCGCTCAGTGAGCTTTCTGCTCCGGAAGGCGTGTACTAT
Organism: Minisyncoccia bacterium; assembly: GCA_041494985.1. Taxonomy (GTDB): domain Bacteria; phylum Patescibacteriota; class Minisyncoccia; order Moranbacterales; family GWC2-37-73; genus JBGQBV01. The sequence continues at coordinate 7,078 of JBGQBV010000045.1, read as the reverse complement.
ATAACCGGAAACCATGAAACATATCTGGGTGTCGAAAAAGCCATGGCGGTCGTCAGCCAGACGAACATCATCATGCTCAGGGACGAAATGCGCGTAGCGGACGGACTGCAGTTCATAGGGATAGATTATCCGGACAGGATGCAGTCCAAAGACATCGGCGTGGTCATTAGCGGTCTGCCCGGATTCGACCGCCAGAAACCGAGCATCCTGCTTTGGCATATTCCGACCCAGATAGAGGCCGCCAAAAAAGCGGGCATCTCGCTCCAGCTTTCCGGGCATACGCATAGCGGCCAGCTTTTTCCGTTCGGGCTGATCACCTCGCTCATCTATAAAGGTTATGATTACGGATACAAGAAAGAAGGTTCGTATTCCATATATGTTTCCAGCGGCCTGGGCGGCTGGGGTCCGCCGATGCGGACGGAAAAAACATCGGAGATAGTGGAGATAACACTTCAAAAATAAATTGGTATCAAACCAATTTATTTTTTTGCCCGCTTTGTTCGAAAATAATTTACAGCTCCATTTGTATTATATACGACTCATAATTCCAATCTTATGATCGTATTTTCCGCAATAATGCCGCATCCTCCGGAGAGCATTCCCGGCATCGGCCGCATGGAAGATTTTAAGGCTATTCGCAAGACGCTTGGCGCATTCGATAGGATGATGCTCGAACTTGAGCAAACGGATCCTGAAACAATCGTAATCATTTCCCCACATGCCTATCTGGAGCAATATTCCTTCGCGATAAACTCCGCGGAGCAGCTCGTGGGCAATTTTGTGGATTTCGGCCCCGACCTGGCGTATGCATATGAAAATGACATCGAAATCGCGGACAGGCTGGCCTTCGCCTGTTCCATGAATGATCTGCCGGCGCATCTCCATCAGGGTTTTCTGGACCATGGGGCCCTGATTCCCCTGTATCATCTGACCAAGAACATCAAGCCGAAAATCGTCCATCTGTCATTTTCGCTCATGAACTATGATTTCCACTACAGATACGGGGAAATCCTCCGGAGCGTCATCGGCGACAACTCCGGCAAGCGGGTCGCGATCATCGCCAGCGGCGATCTTTCCCATCGGCTGATACCGAATGCGCCGGCAGGCTTTTCACCCAAGGCGAAAGAATTCGACAGCATGATTTTGCATTATCTGGGAGCGAACGATGTGGCCAGCATCATGAACATGGATGAACAGATTACCGCTGAAGCGGCCGAATGCGGAATGCGGTCGATCATGATTTTGCTGGGGGCCCTTTCCGGCAAGCCATACGAGTTCAAGCTGCTCAGCTACGAAGGTCCGTCCGGCGTCGGCTATCTGACCGCGCGACTGGTCTGATGGAGGTAATATTTTTCTCCAAGGTCAGACAAAAAGATAATTTGCGCCGAGTTGTATCATTACAGGACCGGTACTTTGACATCCGAAGCTGGTGCTCCAAGGGGCGAGGCGCGAGAAAGGAGGACAACGTGACCAAAAAAAAGACGGAAACCATAGTGTCGGAATTGGAAATTTTCATGAAGATCCTTTCTAATCTCGTCAGGCTTGTGAAAAAATCCGGCGGGAAAATGGAAAACATCCACAGTCTTGCGACTTCCGAAGGCAGTGCGAGACTGGAAGAGATAGCCAGGATCATCGCCCGGAAAGGCAAGGAAGGCAGTGACAAGTTTCTGGAAATTATTTCCAGCAAGGAAGAGCTTGTGCTCGATGAGTATGACGGCAAGGAAATCCTGGCAAATGCCGGCGACGTGTTCGGTTATCTTGATCCGGATCTGATAAGATGGGGCACTGACAAAAAAGGTCCGGCGACCGGAAAAACTCCCATCGCCGTGTATGAGATGGCCAGGAACGGCACTTTTGCCAAGCTGTTCGGCTCGCTGAATGAAGATGTGCATAAGCTTTGTCTCACGCAGGCACAGATCAGAGGTTTTGTCTTGAAGTACCGCAAATGGCTGCGGGCGGAAAATTATGTGACATTCTTCCTGTTCAGGAGCAGCAATAAGATGTTCGTTGCCGGCGTGATGATGAACTATGAAAACAAGCTCACTCTGACCTTGCGGCATTTCGAGGACACCAACGAATGGGAGGCCCAATTCTGCCACCGTCTGGTCGTTCCGCGGATTGCCGAAACTTGAACCCTACCGTTCTTTTGCCTTACAGTCCCTTGGATTCTTGAAACCTCGAGTCCAAGGGATTTTTATGGATAATCGGCAGCCGGCTGCGATTGTAGCCGGAGTTATAATATGGTAAGATTTAATAAGAAATATTTTTCAAAATTGAAATCGGATATGGAACAGAAAATCATCCTATATACGGACGGGGGATCGAGAGGCAATCCCGGTCCGGCCGCCATCGGAGTCTACATCGAAACTTTGGGCAAGAAATATGGCGAATGCATCGGCATAAAGACCAACAACGAAGCTGAATATTTGGCGCTGATTTTCGGGTTGAAAAAAATCAAACAGGTTTTAGGCAATGACAAGGCCAAAAAAGCCAGTGTGGAGTGCCGGCTGGACAGCGAGCTGGTCGTGAAGCAGCTTAACCACGAATACAAACTGAAAGAGAAGCACATCCAGGAGTTTTTCCTGGAAATCTGGAACCTGATGCTGGATTTCGGCCAAGTAACCTTCCATCACATTCCGCGGGAAAAAAACACGGCGGCGGACGCGATGGTCAATGAGGTGCTGGACTCGCAAGCCAAGCAAAATAATTTATTTTAAATCCTTAAAAAATGAAAAAGAAAATAATCTGGGCAGCCATAGTTTTGCTCGTCATCTTCGGCGGCTATAACCTGCTGAAACCTAAGCCGGCCACCACGGTCTATACGACTGCGGATGTTGTGCGCGGAGATCTGGCGCAGACAGTTTCCGTCACTGGCAATGCGACCCCTAACCAGCAGATAGACATGTCTTTCAAGACGACAGGCATCTTGAAGAGCATCAATGTCGATGTCGGGGATCCGGTCACGAAAGGACAGAAATTGGCCAGTCTTGATCCTGGTTCGCAGTTGTCCCAGCTCAAGGAGGCGCAAATCCAGGTGAAATATCAGCAAGCGCTTCTCGACAATATGAAAAAACATCGTTTGACTTTCACGACCGACCAGCGGAACGCCCAAAAAGAGCAGGTGAAGCAGGCGCAAGCGGCGGTGAACGTGATTTCGGACCAACTGAAGGATGTCGACATCATTTCTCCGATTACCGGGATCGTGATCAAGCGCAATGCCGATCCGGGTGAAACCGTCGTTTTGAACCTGAACAGTCCGATCGTGACAGTGGCCAAGAAAGACGACCTGCTGATTTTTTCCAATGTCCCGGAGTCGGACATCCTGAAAGTCCAGATCGGGCAGAAGGCTGACATCACTTTTGACGCGCTCACGGCGCAGGATGTTCTCCCGGCCACGGTTGCGGAAATCGATCCGGCTTCGACCGTGATCCAGGATGTCGTTTATTATCGGATCAAATTGAAACTGGCCGATCTGGACCAGCGGATAAAAGCGGGAATGACGGCCAACATCGATGTCCGCACGGCGGAAAAAAGCGGTGTGCTGATGATTCCGCTGCGCGCGGTCATCACCGAAGGCGGTCAGAAATACGTGCAGATCCTGATCGATGCGAAAACCAACCAGATTGAAAAGAGGAAAGTCGAAACCGGTCTGAACGGCGACGAAGGAATGGTGGAAATAATCTCCGGGCTGAAGGCCGGCGAGAAAGTGGTGACCTTCACGAAGACGCAATAGGCCTATGCCGATCATACGAGTCGAAAATCTCTGCAAGACATATGAAAACGAGGGCGTGGCGACACAAGCGGTCTGCAGCGTCTCTTTTGCGGTGGAAAAAGGCGAGTTCCTGGCGATCATGGGACCATCCGGCAGCGGCAAATCGACTTTGATGCAGATGCTGGGATTTCTGGACCGTCCGACGGAGGGAGAATATTTTTTCAATGGCAAAGACACGAAAGTCTTCAGCGATGACGAGTTGGCGCAGATCCGTAACAAGGAAGTAGGTTTCGTTTTCCAATCTTTCAATCTGCTGCCGCGGACTTCTGTTTTCGAGAATGTGGAACTCCCGCTGCTTTATGATGACAAGATGGAAAAGCGCAAAGAGAATGAAAAGAAAGTCCTGACGGCTCTGGGATCCGTAATGATGGAGCATCGCGTCAGCTATCTTTCCAACCAGCTGTCCGGCGGAGAAAAACAACGGGTGGCGATCGCGCGGGCGCTGGTCAACAATCCGGAAGTCATTTTCGCCGACGAGCCGACCGGCAATCTGGATTCCAAATCCGGGACGCAGGTGATGAAGATCCTGCAGCAGCTCAATGACAAGGGCCACACGATCATCCTGGTCACGCACGAAACATTCACCGCCGAACATGCCAAAAGGATTTTGCACATGAAAGACGGCAACATCGTTTCCGACGAGCCGGTGGCAAACCGGCGGTTTGCCGCGGACGGGGAACTGCTCAAATGATATGCGACTGACTGATCCAATAAAAATTTCATACAAGAATATCCTGGCGGCGAAATTCCGCTCGTTTTTGACCGTGTTGGGAATCATCATCGGCGTGGCCTCGGTCATCATCGTCATGGCGATCGGCGCCAGCGCGCAGGCCTTGATCCTGGACCAGGTCAAAGGCATTGGATCGAACCTGGTGGGAATCCTGCCGGGAGCATCGGATGAAAAGGGACCGCCGGCGCAAATCTTGGGCGTGGTAGTCACGACGCTCAAATATGGGGATCTACAAGCGCTCCTTCAGAAAAAAAATGTGCCTAATGTCACTGCCGGCAGCGGCTATGTCACGGGTTCAGCCACAGTGAAAAACGCCGACAACAATTTCAGCACCAGCTTCCAAGGCGTGAGTTCGGACTTTCCGAACGTGGAAAAGACGACGCTGACGGAGGGCAGCCGGTTTTTTACCAAAGAAGAGGAAACGAATCTGGCGCGCGTGGCTGTTCTGGGAGCGAACCGGGCGGCCGACCTTTTTCCCAATGAAAATCCGATCGGAAAATCGATATCGCTGAAAGGGCAGAATTTCATCGTGATCGGCGTGATGGAGAAAAAAGGAGCTTCCGGTTTTTCCAATCCGGACGATCTGATCCTCGTTCCGCTTTTCACCGGACAGAAACTGCTTATCGGGATCAATTATCTGAATTTCATCCGCGTCAAAGTCGACGACGAAAACAATATCGACCGGGCGGTGGCTGACATCAAAGCCACGCTGCGCGAACAGCATCACATCACCGATCCGGCCAATGACGATTTTTCCGTGCGGAGCACCGAGCAGGCGTTGTCGCTGCTGACCAACATCACGGATGTCCTGAAATATTTTCTGGCCTCCATCGCTGCCATCTCCTTGGTTGTCGGCGGCGTGGGGATCATGAACATCATGCTGATCGCCGTCAACCAGCGGATCCGGGAAATCGGGCTGCGCAAGGCAGTGGGCGCCCGCAACATCCATGTGGTCACGCAATTTCTGATGGAATCGGTGGCGATAACTCTGCTGGGCGGAATCGTCGGGATCATTTTCGGGATCCTGATCGCTTTTCTGGCGTCACTGATCATCAATCGTCTGGGAACCGCCTGGCAGTTCATCATCACCTGGCAGTCGATAGTCCTGGCGACTTCGGTCACGATCGCGATCGGACTTGTTTTCGGGATGTATCCGGCCCGCAAAGCTTCGAAAGTTTCGCCGATGGAAGCATTGAGGTATGAATAATTTTGTAATTTTGTAATTTTTAAATAAATCAAAATTTTTGAATTTTTAAAAATCGGAACATTAAAAATTATTTATAAAATTAAAAATTACAAAATTTAAAAATTTTCATGCATAAATTATTCTTATCAATCAGGCTGGCGCTGAAAAATCTCCGGACCAACAAGGGTCGGACAATTTTGACATTGGTGGGAATCGTGATCGGCATCACTTCGGTGATTGTCATCATGTCGAGCGGACAAGGCGTGAAAGGTTATGTCTTGGGGCAGGTGCAAAGTTTCGGAACAGATGTGATTTCCGTGGAAGTCAAAGTTCCCAACACCGGAAAAAACTCCTCATCCAATGCTATCGGTCAGGCGCAAGGCATCCAGATAACGACTCTGAAACTGAAAGACGCAGATGCGCTTTTGAAGATTCCGAATGTGGAGGATCTCTATGCCGACAACTTCACCCAGGACATCGCCAGCTATCAGAACGTCACCAAACGCGCTCTGCTTTTCGGAACCGGCGCGCATGTCCTGAATGTCGACCCGGGGGTGAAGATAGCGGAAGGGGATTTTTTTACGGACGGGGATGACCGCGGTCTGGCGCAGGTGGCGGTCATCGGAGCGGACATCCGGCAGCTTTTTTTCGGCGACGGCGAAGCACTGGGCAAAGACATCCGGATCAACAACCAGAATTACAAGGTCGTCGGAGTCTTGGAAAAACGCGGAATGGTATCCGTCATCAATTTCGACGAAATAATCTATCTGCCGATCCAGACTTTGCAGAAAAAAATATTAGGCATCGATTATATGCGCCAGATCATCCTCAAGGTCAGGGACACGAATCTGCTGGACCAGACGATGGCGGACATCACCGACACGATGCGTCGCCAGCACAACATCACTGATCCCAATAAGGATGATTTTTCAGTCAGTTCGATCAAGGAAGTCCAGGACACGATCTCGCAGGTTTTCGGAACATTGAACATCCTGCTGTTGGCGCTGACGTCCATTTCCCTGATTGTCGGCGGCGTGGGGATCATGAACGTCATGTATGTCGCGGTAGTGGAGCGCACTTTTGAAATCGGACTGCGCAAAGCCGTGGGAGCAAAGCCGGCGGACATCCTGAAACAGTTCCTGTTTGAGGCTATTTTCATCACGCTGGCCGGCGGAATTGTCGGCATAGTCCTGGGCTATCTGTTCTCCTTGCTCATGTCCTATCTTTTTTCCCGTCTGGGTTTTGCGCTCCAGCTCACGGTGACGCCGCAGTCAGTGCTGCTGGCCGCCGGCTTTTCCATGGCGACTGGAATGGTTTTCGGGTATTATCCGGCCTATAAAGCGTCAAAACTGTCTCCGATGGAAGCGCTACGCAAGGAATAGCCCGACCC
>JBGQBV010000044.1:0-7426 GCA_041494985.1 Minisyncoccia bacterium | reverse complement strand
CCGTATTATTTTTCGAATTCAGGACTGACAGATTAGCCACCCCATATTCCAATGACTTGCTGCTTGCAGTCTTCTGAACGATCCTGATCCCGACAATGTCGGCATAATATTCCAGACTTTCCAGCGAATCGACAAAATTCATGATCGTATTGTAGCTTCCGTCCAACGTTATGTCCATTTCGAGATAGTCGGAACTCGGCAGGCTGTTTTTCAAAGTGACGTTGCTCGCAGTCGTGCTGGCGGTCGTGCTCATGCTTTTTTGTTCTACCGGAGCGTTCTTCACGGAGATAGTGATCTTGTTGTTGGAATCCTGGGCGATTTTTTCCAGCCTTTCGATCAGGACCACCGCATTGTTCTTATCAAGGAGAACATTGACCAGATCCGCATCTTTTCCGAGCACATCATATTGCTCCTGCAATTTAGGAAGTTCACCCAACTGCTGCCTGACCACTTCCTGCTTCATGCTTTCCTCCTGGATTTGGTCGTTCACGCTGTTGATGCGCGCCAAAAGCGGCAAAATGACAAGATATACCAGACCGGCAAAAATACCGGCATAGGCCAAAATGATTATTATCTCCCTCTGTTTTTTAAAAAAATTTTTCATTGTTTTTTGTTTAGACAGTCTTTCGTCACAACCAGGTCTATCTGGAAATCGACATCGTTTTTGACCACTAGATTGGACAACGGCACATCGACATTCTGGAAACATGACGCCGCCTCGAGCTGGCTTTTGAAATTCAGCAGGTCGTCGCGCGTCTTGGCTTTTCCTGCGATAAAGACCGCGTAATCCCTGGTCGAAAGATTGGTGATGTAGACGTTGTCCGGTGTTATGCCGCTCAACTGCTGGAAAAAATCGGACCAACGCAGATGTCCGGATTGGATTTGGCCCAGCGCCTTGTCGACGGCGTTGACCTCTTTAAATCTGGCTTCATAAGTGCTGAGTTGCTGGTATTTTCCCTGAGATTGCTGCGTCGAACGCACAGCCATGTTCGTGTCCCGCTCGACCGTAAGCACGTAATAGATGTTCAGCAAGATGAATATGAAGACGACAACAGGAAGCAGGAACAGCGCTTCTTCACCTAGAATCTTGCGGAATAGTTTTTTCCGCTTTATTTCCTCTTTTTTCTGCTTTGGCAGCAGGTCAAGATAAATTTTCATAATATATTCCTTTTAGCGCCAGCCCGATCGCTGTCGAATATTGCACCGACCTGCTGCGATCTATGGTGGGCAGCTTCTTTCCCAGTTTCATATTCGTCCAGGGGTTTCCCATTTCTATTTCACGCCCCAATTTTTTCGAGAGATACGGCAGGATCCCTTTCGTATTCGCCCCGCCGCCGCAAAGGATTATCTTGTCGATGCTTTTGGAATATTTCAAGCCAGTCAGATAGAAATCGATCGAACGTTCGATTTCCTGCGCCAGATTTTCCAAAACGGGCTGTTCCAGCTTGAAAATCGAGTCATTCTTGAAATCGCTGCCGATGCCGTATTCCACCTTTATTTTTTCAGCTTCATCGAAGGAAACGCCCATCCCTTTGGAAATGACTTCCGTCAGCGCCTGGCCGCAAAGCGGAATGCTCGAAGTGAAACAAGGCAGGCCGCCCTTGGTGACCGTGAAGCTTGTCCGGCGGTCACCGATATCGATGATCAGGATCGTGATCTGCTCATCACTTTCCTCCAACAAGCTGCGGGCCTGGGCGATCGATTCTATCTCCAACCCCACCGGATCAAGCCCGGCCGATTCGAGGACATCTATGACCTGGTCGACTGTCGACTTGGCGATAGCCACGACCAGCAGGTTTACTTTGCCCTTTTCTGAAAGCAACGAACTAGGAATCACCTGCCAGTCGTAATACACCTGTTCGAGAGGCAGCGGGATGTTCGCTTCCATTTCCCATTTGACCGCTTCGGCCATTTCCGATTCTTCCATCTGCGGCACGGAAACTATGCGCAAGAAAGCTTTCGTTTCAGGCAGGGAGCAGATGACTTTCCTGGTTTTTATCTTTTTGGGTCCGGCCATCAGCATGACCTTTTTTATCGCCGCTACAACTTGGTCCTTCTTTTGGATTTCACCGTCACTGACACATCCCGTAGGCAGCACTACTGAAGCATAGCTGGCGATATTGTCGAAGTCACCCTGATCAAGTTTAACAACCTTGACGGACAGGTCGCTCAGATCCAGCCCGAAGACGTTATTCGCATCATTAAAAATTTTTTTGTTCAGAAAACTCATTGTTTTGTTTTTCTATTTCTCTTCATTTTTCTAATTTTACACTACTTTTTTCATAAATCATAACTCATCCCACTGATCTATGGAATATTCAGTGCCGGTCGGAAAATATGGCGGCGGACAATACAGGAGATTGTTGTTGAAATTGTAGGTCCGATCGGCAAAACCGCTGTTGCCGCTCATGAAATAAGTCTGCAGATAAGAAGAGATAGCGCCATTGAATGTCAGCGAATTCTTGCCTCCCATACCATTGACTATACCGACCAGTCCTGTCTGGGCCAATAGGGCCGCATCGACAATGAAATTGGGCGGACAGTCATTGAGCACACGCACATCTCTTTGGGCGACCAGACCAAGCATATTGCTGCAGTCATAGGCCGCGTAGCGCAGATTGCTGCTGCTTATCCCGATATAAATATCCGCTTGAGTCCCTCCGCCGGACAGATTGGCTGCCACGATGGTCACTTTCTTATTATTTATAGAACCCTCTACCCAGGCGTTGTTTTCCACAAAAATCACTCCGTTATCGACAATCGGGTAGTTGCTCAAACAGACGCCGCTGCAGTCGTTGCATTGTCCGCTCATGTCATTTTTCCAATAGCGGGTGATGGCATGCGTGTTGTCATTGGCGGTTTTGACCGTGCAGATGTCATAGGTGCCGTCATTCTTGAGATTGATCCTTCTTCCCAGGCCCGTCGCATCGAAATATTTTCCATTGCCGGCTTGCGCCTGGGTCTTCATATTGTTGAGATCCGTGGTCACCCCAGTGAAGCTGACTTCCGCCACCGGAAACGTTCTGCCTCCGACAAAGACATCGGCGCGGGTCGGCACCGTGCCGCTCGGCCAGGGATATGCCGGCGCATTCCCGTCGGCCGGATTGGTCGTCGTGTGGACCCCAAATTCCATATTATTATTTCCCCCATAAGTCAGATCGTCGAATCGGGACTTGGCGGAGCTGACGGTATTGTAGGCTATCCCATCAAAACGGATTCCGTCGTTGGAATGGATCTTCCCATACACCGTAGATTGATTCCCGAAATTCAGGAAGCTGTTGGACAAAAACGTGTATTCGCTCCAGGAAGGCCGGCGAAACCTGACTTGGACGATCCGCTTGGCTGAAGGTTTGTTATATGTCCAGCCAGTCGACTTCACGGTCACGATGGTCGAACCTGCGGTCGGCGCCTTGACCTCCAGTTTGTATTCCCCGATAGCCGTTCCGTCTGAATCCTTAAATTCGATGATAGCCGGAGCAGCGACGCCGGTCGGATTTCCATTTTTCCAAAAATCTTCGATCTGCGCAGTTGTCTTGCCGGCGATCTGATGCGCCAGATACCATCTGTAATAATAAGCGCCGGCCTCCGCGATCTGGAATGCGCGCTCGCGTTCAACCCTGTCCTTGCTGTAGCTTATCTGCGAAGTTATGTAGCCCAACAGCGATGTCAATGTGATAGCGACAATCACGACCATCACCAAAACCATCGCCAAGGCGCTTCCTTTTTTCGTTTGGATTTTCTTGTTTTTTTCCATGTTCATGCTGAATGTCTAATGGATGCGGTCATAGTCGTTCAGATTCCTTATTTCTACGAATGTTTCCTGCTGGATGTTGTCCGGCGCCCGATTCGGATCGATATTGATTTTCAAAAATATCCTTATCAGGCGGATTTCTGACACGTCAGCCGGAGTGCTGACCGGATCAGGATCCAATGGGTAATCCTTGTTATAATAGGAAAACATGGGATCTGTGGCCGTGTTCACGATGCTGGCCGCCAACTGGAAAGTCTGGGCATCCCCCGCCGCATACGTTATCGGAAATGTCGCGCTCGGATCACGGACCCCCATATATACTTTCCCGTTGGAAAGATAGACATGCAGACGTTCCGTCGTCCCATCTTTGTCGTAATCCGAAAAGATCACCAAGTCGTTCTTGTCGGCTGAGACGATCGGATATGCGCCCGCATCCGACTGCCGGGCCCGCCGCAGATATTGGGTCAGGTCGCCGATGCTGCGCGAAACGACAAATGCCGACTTTCCCATTTCCAGCGCGTACGCCTTGCTTTTGACGGTTTTGGCAAAAACCAAAATTGTCGCGGCGATTCCCAGCGTAAAAATGGTCAGCGCCACCAGCGTTTCCACCAGCGTGAATCCCTGCCTGCCTGTAGGCATGGCTTTTTTAAAAAAATTTCTCTTTTGCATTTATGTTTTCGTCAGATCAGCTACAATGTGGGTCAGATTATCGATGGTAACCGTTTGCAAGTTAGGGATATAGCCGTCAGCCTCAACTTTCAAAATATACGCCTTGTTTTCCAAAACGGCAGCCCCGTCGGGATAGAAAACCACGCCTCGCAGTGAACTCAGCTTGTCAGTAAAGACGTCCGTGGCACCGTCGGTCAGCGTCACCCTGGCTCCGGCAATCGGCGCATGAGAAACGTCAGCATCTTTGACTTCTAAAAACAGTGCACTTACGGTCTTGCTGGCCACCCGCAGAGCATAGGTCATGTCGCTGCCGGGCGGAAGGAACGCGGGAGACACTGAAGGGTCATAGTCTATGAATTCATACTGCGCGCTCGGACTCATTGCAATAGCATAATTTCCTGAGCTGATGTCGGAATATTCCTTTTCCCCGCTGGCGCCGCCGGTTGTCCCGGTCGTGTTGGCCATGCTGAAAATGCTGTTGCCCAGATCATCATGCCCGATAAGTTTTCCGCCTCCGATGGAAAAACCCAGACTGCCGACCGGGTTGTCCTGATAGTCGGCGGTCCGGACGGTAAGTTTGGAAAGTTTGTTTATGAAATAATTATATGTGTTCAAAAAACCCGTCACAACACTCAGGTGTCCGTATATCGGCGTGAAGGTGGCGGAGGAATCCATGGTCGCCACCGTTTCATAGCCGTTTTTCGTGACCGCAAGATGATCGCCATCGGATATCCTGGCAGCCGGCAGCATGATATGCCCGTCCGCGTCAGTCTGGATCGTATCATCGATCGCAGGAGCGATGACGCTGTTGGTTATATGGACAGATGCCTGCGCAATGGGCAGCAGCGTGTCGCCGTCGCTCACGTTGATCGAAAGCGGAGAACCGTCCACGCTGGTTTCCAATCCTGGCGGCACAAAACGGGATGTCGAAGACACACTTTGCGTCTGTCCGGCACTATCCGTCCAAGACACGACGATTTGGACGAGCTTATAATCATTCGGGATCAGATCCGCCGGTGACGATGAGACTGTCCCATCCATGGGATCATCAAAATACCGGACAGACGTCGAAACGTGATATGAGCGTCCATTGGCAGTCACGTCTTTTTCCTGAATAAGCTTTCCAAGAATATCGATGCTTTCCTGTGTTCCAATCTTGTCATATGCGAGATTCCTGACGATTTCCATTTCTTCATTTGCGAAGGCGACGGCGCTCAGCCTGTTTTTCGCTTCGATGATATAGCGCGTCCCGACCGCGGACACCGTGTAGAAAGACGTGAAAGCCACCGCGGCGATGAATATCACAATCAGCACCTCGATCAAAGAAAAGGCGCGTCGGTATGTTTTCATACTTTTGTGTTCTTGAAATCGGTCCGTATTTTTGCGGAGTTATTTGATATTATCCAACAGGCTATACATCGGCTGAAGCATCGCCACAGCGAAGAATCCGACGGAGGTGCCGATGATAACCATAAGCAGCGGCTCTATGATCGAAGACATGTTCTTTGTGATCTGGTCGACTTCTTCCTCATAGAACTCGGCGAGCTGCAAAAGCACCGTTTCTGTTTTGCCGGTTTCTTCCCCGACCTGCACGATCTGGGAAACCAGTACGGGAAAAATTTCCTGATGATCGGACAATATTTTGCTCAAGCTAACGCCTTTCTGGATGGAGTCCACGCTTCCCAAAAGCGCCTGCTGGTAGTAGTGATTTGTCAGCGTCCGGGAAATGATCTGCAGCGCTTCCACGGCGCCCACGCCGCTTTTGAGCAGCGAGCTGTAGATCCGGGCGAAACGGGCGCAATTCATCTGCTTGACCAGTGGACTGAATAACGGAAATTTCAAAGACACCCAGCTCAAGGTTATTTTTCCTGATTTTTGACGCAAGAACCACTGCATGAAAATTATCAAGAACACGACGCCGCCGCCCACCAGCAAACCATGATCGCGCAGCGCGTTGCTCAAATTGACGACAAACTGCGTCATGATCGGCAGCTGGGCGTTCATATCCTTGAAGACCGCCATCAGTTTAGGCAGCACGAATGTCAGCATTATCACGCCGATAATCAACATGACTACGAGGATGACCGCCGGATATACCATCGCGCCCTTCACTTTGCTTTTCAGACTATGCTCCTTTTCCAACTGCACTGCCACGATTTTCAGCACCTCGTCCAGGTTGCCGGCCGTTTCACCGACGCGCACCATATTGATGAACAGTTCCCCAAAAACATCCGGATATTTGGCGAGGCCTTCGCTCAGGAATTTCCCGTTCTGCACCTCCTCGAAAACATCCAGCAGGATTTTCTTGAACAACTTGTTCTGTGTCTGCACCGCCAGATTGCTGAGCGCGCGCGAAACCGTGAGACCGGAAGCGGCCATGATGCTCAGATTCCTGGCAAAAAGCATTTTTTCCTTGAGCGGCACACCCATGAACTGGTCGAAAAAATTCTCGAACGACTTTCTCTCCTTTTTTTCTTCGACAAGGGATATCGAGGTCACCAAAAAACCCTCGCTGCGCAATTGCTGGGCGAGATTTTTTTCATCTTGGACTACAGCTTCCCCGTTTTTTATTTCACCGCCGTAGCTTTTGGCTGTGTACGAGTATTTAGGCATAATTTAGCTTCTCAGGCTTTAGCTCTTTAGCTTCCTGGGTCTTCCAAAAAACTAGAGACTGAAAAGCTACTCTTTAGTGACCCGCATAACTTCTTCCAAAGAGGTGATTCCCTGTGACGCCTTGATGAACCCGTCTTCACCCATGGTACGCATGCCGGCTTCCCGCGCTTTCTGCTCGATGACATCGGAAGTCGCATTGGACGTGACCAGTTTTCCCATGGCTTCATCCATTTCCAAAACCTCGTAGATGCCCAAGCGTCCATGGTAGCCTTCGTTGTTGCATTGCTCGCAGCCCTTGGCCTTGAAGAAGTTGATATCTTTCCAAGTGCTTTTGGCCGTCACTGCGCCTTTCATCTCCGGGGCTTTTTTGAGAATGTCCAAAATCGCCTCCAT
>JBGQBV010000043.1:0-7454 GCA_041494985.1 Minisyncoccia bacterium | reverse complement strand
CGCCATGAAGGTCAGGGTTTTCTGCAATGTCACGATGAAAACGAACCACAGGAATCTGCCGAACGCCATCCGCATCGCACCCACCAGCATCAGCCCGGGAGTCGATAGGATCGGCGTGTATTTCATCACGGCGACGGTTTTCCCGCCGTGTTTGCGGATCCTTTCTTCCCAGAGCTGGATCTTTTCGTCCGTCAGACCGAAATGGTGGCCGAATCTTTTGACCAGCGTGAGCCGTCCCCAAAAACCGACGGTGTAATAGGCGACGTCCGGAATCACGTCTCCCAGAATGGAAAGGGTGAAAACGATGAACGGGTTGAAATAGCCCAGCGTGACGGCAAATGTGGCCGCGGCGGTCACGGTCGGCCCTTCGATGCACATCGCCAAAAACATCAGCGGATAGCCATGCTGGATGACCCAATGGAACACGCCCTGGAATGTGGAAAAATCAACGTTCATTTTTTATCAAAGCCTGTCTTTTAAATCAGAACGACATCTTAATATAAGCATGAAAAGGATAATTTCTCAACTGTTGACCGAAAGGCTTTTAAGGTTTACTATAAGCATTAGTTTGAAAATATATCCGCTTTCGCGGACTACAAGCGGGCTTTGCCCCGCCGTAGTCGCGCTTCAGCGTGACGGAAGGCGGGGCGTGGTGTCAACGGCTAGCACGAGTGGTTTGGGACCATTTAGTCAGGGTTCGAATCCCTGCGCCCCGACATTGAATAAAAAGAGACTGCCAAGTCTCTTTTTTAGTTTTCGGCGTAGGGATTCGAACCGGCAGGAGCGAGCATCAAGCGGAGGCGAGATAAGCGCGCGTAGATGGATGCGACCACAGGAGCATCCAGCTCTGCCGCGGACAAGGAGTTTTCAGCGGAAAACGACGCGGAATTCCCTGCGCCCCGACATCAAAAAAAATCCACCTTCGGGGTGGATTTTTGCTTTCGTATATATTGCCGCACACTTTGTTAAATCAGGCCGACATCGCCAGATCGACGATTTCATCGGCACCGAGCTGTTGGTTTATTTTTTTCACAATCTGCTTTCTCTGCAGCCAAATTTCGCTGGCCCAGTTTGAACCGGCAGTCTTGATGAAGATTTTCCTGTCACTGAAGAACACTGGCACGATATTCTCAACTCCCTGTTTGCCAAATTCTTCCTTCAGCACCAGATGGAAAACATAAAAAACGCTTTGTTGATCGATGGCCGCGCTCCTGATCAAGTTCTTTTTGTTCAACAAGCTTCCGATTTTTTTCATTGTGTTTTGCGTGGAGACATTTCAGAATTTGAAGCGTCCTTTTTCGCTAGTTCTTGATAGGCATGATTATGTAAGTATAGTTGGACATTTCCTCCTTTTTTTCTCCTTGCGTCATCCGCAGTACCGCTGCCGAGGCTCCGCTGTTCATGAGCAGCAGCAGCTGCGGCGTCGCCATTGCCTGGATCCCGTCTGCCATATAGCGCGGATTGAAAACCGCTTCCTGGGAGAGTCCCGTGATTTCAGCGTTCAAAACAGTCCTATTTTCACCCACTTCTTCCGCCTTGGATTGCACGGTCACTTCGCTGGTTTTGGCGTCCGCCGTCAGTTTCACTTCGCCCGCCTTGCTGCTGGTGAAAATACCGGCGATTTTTACGCTGCGCAGCGCGCTGTCTTTTTCCAAAAGGATCCGGGTGGTGAATTGCTGAGGAATAATTTGGCGATATTCGGGATATTTCCCGTTAATAAGCCGCGAAACGATGCGGACATTGTCCACTTGAAAAAATATCTGACTTTCTTCGATGCCCACCTTGATTTCCTGCGTTTCATTGCCGATAACCCGGAAAACCTCGGAAAACGTGTTCAGTGGCACGATGATGGAATTGGTCTTCTCCGTGAAAAGGTCGTAGCTTTTCTCGTCTGCCTTTTTGAGGCTTATTACAGCCTCGGCTAGGCGAAAACTATCCGTGGCGGCCAGGCGTACCTCATTTTTTTGCAAAGTGACGTTCAAACCGGTGAGTTCCGGCCGGGAAGAGTCCAAAGAAACACAAACGATCAGGCGCGGAATAGCTTCCCGCATTTCCTGCGCCGGCAAGGAAAACAGAAACTCACCCTCCATTTCCGGAATAATCGGGAAATCCTGCGCCTGCAGACCCTTTATTTGAGCCTTAGATGCCCCGCTTTCGATGTGCAGCGTCTGATCGACGACAGCCAAAGAAACCGCATTTTCGGCTGGCAAATTGTTCACAAAATTGCTAAGCAGCCGGGCCGGCACCGTGATGGTGCCTTCTTCCTCGATTTTAGCGCCGATTTTCAAAAAAACACCGATTTCGAGGTTGGTAGCGGATATTTTCAGCATCCCATGATCTGTTTCCAAGAGGATATTTTCCAAAATGGGCAGCGTAATCTGCTTACCGACAACCCGTTCGGTGCTGTAGATAGCCTTTTTAAAGTTTTCTTGGGTGCAAGTCAGTTTCATACGGGTACGTTAATTAGGGTTAAATATATTTATCCACACCTTATACATCTGGTTATATAGGCTTATTTAAGCCTTAGATGGCGTAGATCATCTCGCGCAAAATGGCGATGTCTTCGCGGACTTTCTGTTCTTTTTCCATATCTTTGCTGATTTTTTCAAAAGCATGCAGCGCCGTGGTGTGATCGCGTCCGCCAAACTGGTTGCCGATGCTCGGATAGGAAACGCTGAGCTCGCTCCGCATCAGATACATCGCCAAATGGCGGGCATAGGCCACTTCCTTTTTGCGCCCTTTTTCAATCAGCTCCTTGCTGGAAATATTGAAATATTGGGAAACGGTCGCCATGATATGCTGCGTCTGCACGCCTTTCTTTTTGCCGCTGGAAATGATTTCGGAGAGCGACTGCTGGATGAATTTGAGAGTCGGCAGCTTCTTGTTAAATTCGCATTCGGCGATTATCCGGTTGAGCGCCCCTTCCAGTTCACGGATGTTGCTCTTCACGTTTTCCGCGATATATCTCAGCGCCTCTTCGTCCATGTAGAAGTTCTTTTCGGCGGATTTGGTCTTCAAAATCGCGATGCGCGTTTCCAAATCAGGCTTGCCGATATCGGCGATCATGCCACCTTCAAACCGGGAGCGTAGCCGTTCTTCCAATGTGGCTATCGCCTTCGGCGGCCGGTCGCTGCTGATGACAATCTGCTTGTTGATCTGATACAGCGCGTTGAAGATGTGGAAAAATTCGTTTTGGGTTTTTTCCTTGCCCGCCAAGAACTGGATGTCATCGATGATCAGCAGGTCTATGGCCTGATAGGTCGCCTTGAAATCATTGATAGTCTGATTGCGGATAGAATCGATGAGTTCGGTAGCGAAGCGTTCCGAGGTGATGTATTTTATTCTTTTCGCGCTATCGTGCGCGAGCACCTCGTTGCCGATGGATTGCAGTAGGTGCGTCTTGCCCAGACCGACTCCGCCATAGATGAACAGCGGGTTATAGATCTTGCCTAAGTTTTGGGAGACGGCGTAGCAGGCGGCACGCGCCAACTCGTTGTTCTCGCCGATAATGAAATTTTCAAAAGTGTAGCGCGCGTTTACATTGTTCTCATAGGCGCCTTGCGGTTTGTTGTGCTGCAGCGGACGCTGCTGGAAGGTCGCGCTGGAGGATGCCAGGACCGACTGGTCTTCGTGCTGCGCCAGAACGACTGAGTCGATTTTCTTCACGTCGCGCGAAAGCGCCTGGTCGCCGCTGCTATAGATCATGCAATTGATTTCCTTGATATCGTCCTGGAAATTGCGCAGCGCCCGGAAAATATAGGTATTGTATTTGTTTTCCAGCCATTCCTTGGCAAAGCCGTTGGGCACACCGATAACGACTTTCCCGTTTTCGTTGGAAAGTATGGTCGTATTTTTGAACCAAGTGCTGAAATTGGCTTTGGAAATGGACAGCTCGATTTCCCCGAGAGCGGCCTGCCAAAGTTCTGCATTATTCATACTCTTCTAAAGCTCATTAAGTCTGCACAAAAGATTATACCACGCTCAGAGACCACGCACCATTAAAGCCTGTTGATAATATGTGGATATGTGCACAAGTATCTTTTTTTGCTCCAGCTCAGGTTTTTTACCCTAAGATTTTGCGAAAGTCCGGTGACTTTCTCCATGTTTATACAGGATATTCTCCCTTATCCACAGTTGTCAACCCCGCCAAACAGCTCCGCATTCGGCTCCAACCGCCGTCCGAGTGGAAAAAGATGGTCTTTGGGGGCAAAATATTACCGCTATTGAGCTGTTTTTGGCGCTTAGACACGGTTGACTTTTTATGGCTTACTGATACACTTGAATATAGATTAATCAATTAATTGGGTTATCCACTATGAAACGCACATATCAACCAAAAAAAGGACGCCGAAAAAGCCGCCACGGATTTCTTAAGCGCATGAGCACCGCCACGGGCGCGGCTGTCATCAAGAGGCGCAGGCAGATGGGACGGAAGAAGCTTTCCGTCTAAGCGCCGCTTTGTGCTAAAACCAGCTAACCATTCTGTTTTTCAGACAATACCATGCTTGCTAAAAATCATCGACTGACCAGACGCGAGGATTTTTCCGCCCTATATTCCCAGGGCGCATATGCCCAGCTCGACGGCATCACTCTCAAATATATGCCCAGCGGCCTGGCCCAAACGCGCATCGGCTTTCCGATCGGAAAGAATTTTTCAAAAAAGGCGGTCGAACGGAACCGGGCCCGTCGGATTCTCCAACAAGCTTGCCGAACGCACATTGATTCTCTGAAGTCCGGATTTAATATTGTCGTGATGCTGCGCCCCGGACATAAGGAACTGACTTTCAGCCAGGCGCGCGAAACACTGCAGAAGCTTTTCCAGAAAGCTAACTTATTCAAACAGTAGTCCCCTGACAAACGGGATCCTTAAAACAAAATGCTGTCTTTTTTTCACACAATCATCTACCAGCCGCTGTATAACATCCTCATTCTCCTGTACGACATCGTTCCGGGGAAAGATTTTGGCATCGCCATCATCCTCATCACCGTGCTGCTGCGCACGCTTTTGATTCCGATGTACCGCAAGCAGATCGAATCGCAGCAGAAACTGCAGGAACTCCAGCCGAAGATCAAGGCGCTGCAAGAAAAAACCAAGGACAACAAGGAGCAGCAGACCAAGCAGCTGATGGAACTCTACAAGGAACACAAGACCAATCCTTTTTCCGGCTGCCTGCCGCTGGTCGTGCAATTGGTTTTCTTGATCGCCATCTACCGCGTCCTGATCACGATTTCCGCGAGTGGGCTCGCCGTAGATCCTTCCCAACTTTATTCTTTCGTCCCGAATCCGGGAAAAATCAACCAGTTTTTCATCGCGCTGGTCGACCTGACGAAGCCAAGCATCGTCATCGCGGCCCTGGCGGCCCTGGCCCAATATTTCCAAACGAAGATGCTGATGGCCAGCCAGCCGCAAACCCAGAAAGCCGCTGCTGACAAGCCGGATATGGCGCAGATGATGAGCAAGCAGATGCTCTATCTCGGACCGTTCCTGACCCTGTTCATCGGCATCAAATTTCCCGCCGGACTTTCCCTGTATTGGTTGGCCGGGACGTTGTTCATGCTCCTCCAGCAGATTTCCATTCAGAAAAAATCCACGCGCTAATATTTCACATTTACCCCCACAACCTATGACCGTAGGTGTGGGGGTGCACAAATATATGGATGAAAAAATAAAGACCGCTATCCAGACGACCGTTGAACAACTGCTGGAAAAAATGGGTTTTGACGCCAAGGTCGCCGTTTCGCAGTCCGGCGATGATGACAGCATTGTCTGTGACATCACTGCTGACACGGATTCCAATTTCCTGATCGGACAATATGGCGCGAACCTGCAGGCCGTGCAGCATCTGGCCCGCCTGATCGTGCGTAAGAACGTGCCGGAAAAAATCCGTTTCATCCTGGATGTGAATTCCTACCGACAGCAGAAAAACCAGACAGTCATCCAGCAGGCGCTCGCTGCTGCTGAAGAAGCGCTCCGGGAACACCGCGCCGTAGCTCTAAAACCGATGTCCACCTATGAACGCCGGATCGTCCATCTCGAACTTTCCAAAAACACGCAGATTTCCACCGAAAGCGTCGGCGAAGGAGAAGATCGGAAGATAGTCGTGAAGCCGGCAGACGCAGTCTAGAATTTTATAATTTTTAATTTTGTAATTTTTTAAATAATGTCTGAATTTTTAATGTTCAAAAATTAGAAATTAGGATTTATTTATAAAATTAAGAATTCAAAAATTAAAAAATAATTCAATGGCCATCGCACGAAAAATTGCGTACAACGTGGTTTTCAACGTAATCACGAAAATTCTTTCCACCGTGCTCGCTTTGGTGGGCATCGGTTTCATTACACGCTATCTGGGCACCAACGGCTTCGGAGACTATTCCACTGTCCTGGCTTTTTTCGCCTTCTTCGGCTCCGCCGCCGACCTCGGTCTCTA
Source organism: Minisyncoccia bacterium (assembly GCA_041494985.1). GTDB lineage: Bacteria > Patescibacteriota > Minisyncoccia > Moranbacterales > GWC2-37-73 > JBGQBV01. The sequence continues at coordinate 1,023 of JBGQBV010000043.1, read as the reverse complement.
CACGATCACGGCTCGGGAAATTTCCCGGCCGGGCGCCGATGAAAAAAAGATCCTGGGCAACGCTTTTTCCCTGCGGCTGCTTTCTTCGTTGGTCGTTTTCGCCCTGACACCGGTGCTCGTTTTTTTCCTGCCCTATTCGCATGACGTGAAACTAGGCATCCTGATCGCGGCTGCATCCTTCGTCTTTTCTTCGACCTACATGGTCCTCAACGGCGTGTTCCAGAAAAACCTCGCCATGGACAAGGTTTCCACCGCGGAAGTCGTCGGCAAGCTGATCCAGATCGCGATCATCGTGCTGGCGGTCAAGAACAACCTCGGATTCACCACCATCATCCTGTCCGTCCTCGCTTCGATGATTTTCAATTTCGTGGTCGTCGTCCTTTTGGTAAACAGGTACGTGCCGCTCACCTTGCAATTTGATTTTTCCTATTGGAAAAAATTCCTGAAGGAATCCCTGCCGCTGGGCGTAGCTTCGGTCATAGTTTTCATCTATTTCAAGATCGACACTATCCTGCTTTCCGTGCTCAAGACAAACACCGAGGTGGGCATCTACAATGCCGCCTACAAGGTCATCGAAAACATTTCCTATTTCCCGGCAATGATCGTCGGACTGGTTTTCCCTCTCTTTTCACGGCACATCTTTTCCGACAAACAACGCTTCGAATATCTGGCTGACGAGACGATCAAGGTCTTCATGATCCTGGTCGTGCCCATGGTCATCGGCACGCTCTTTCTTTCCGGCGGGATCATCCACCTGATCGGCGGCAACGCTTTCGCGATAGCCTCCAACACTTTGCGCATCCTGATCTTCGCGCTGGCCTTCATTTTTTTCAGCGGCCTGTTCATCAACATCCTGATTGCGGGCAATCACCAGAAGAAGATGCTGTGGGTTTTCGCCGGATGCGCGCTTTTCAATATCACCGCCAACATCATCTTCATCCCTTTGTTTTCTTACACCGCCTCAGCGGTCATCTCGGCTTTCACTGAGTTTTTCGTCGCCGTGGCGGCTCTGACGCTCACCAT
>JBGQBV010000042.1:0-7494 GCA_041494985.1 Minisyncoccia bacterium | reverse complement strand
AGGTGACTGTCAAAGGCATCGATAGCGCGGACGGAAAATTCCTGACCCAATCCATCAAAAAGGTCGTGGCAGCGATCCAGCCGGCCCAGTCCAAATAATCTTCTGGCATTTTCGAATATGCAAAAAAGAACCAGCATCCTGATCGTAGTCATCGTCCTTGCCGCCGTGGGTGTCGTGTTCAGCCTTGAAAAGACTATCGCGCCAACAACTGAAAAATCAGTCGATGTGCAATCCGAGGTGAACAAGATGACGAAGGGAAGCGGCGCCGGCAATCAGACGGCGACGAGCAGCAATATCTCCGCTAATAACAACAATAAAAATCAATCTATGCAACTGGAAATCAAAACGACGCAGGCGGGCACCGGCGACCGCGCGGTGAAAACCGGCGACACGATCGGCGTGTATTACACCGGGAAACTGACGGACGGGACCACATTCGATTCGAACGTCGGCAGCGGCAAACCGTTTGAATTCACCGTCGGCGCCGGCATGGTCATCCAAGGTTGGGAGCAAGGCTTTATCGGTGCGAAAGTCGGGGAAAAGCGGACACTGACCATCCCGGCCGATCTGGGCTATGGAGCGGCTGGTGCGCCTGGCGCGATTCCGCCGAACGCCACGCTGATTTTTGACGTCGAATTGGTTTCAATCAAATAGTTCAAAAAGTTTCTTCTTTATATATCGCAAAAACATCCCCTGGCGGGGATGTTTTTTCTGCCAAAAATGGCTTGCGTAAGCCATTAGTATCTTTAGTAAAAGATATTGATATATAGAAGCATTGTCTGTTGAAATATAAGGCATGTTTCGCTGTATAAATAGTTAAGCTATTGCCGCAAAGGACACATTTTTGTGCATCCTCGGTAAATGCATTAAGGATTCAATCAATCAAATGCGGGTGAAAACAATGACAATTTTCAAGGGCCTATGCGAAGCGGCCGGACATCATGGTCCGGCTGGTTCGCATCGGCTTTTTGTTTTGTCCCATTTAGTGGCAGACATTTTTTTATATAATAATCCACTAACTGTGATAAACGTATGAAGACAACAAAACGCGTGCTCCAAACGAGCATAACCGGCCGTGATGTCACCAGGGCTAGGAAGTTTCTGGCAACCATGATGTTGCCGATTTTTCTCGTGCAGATGACGTCGTTTAACCTATTATTGGTCGGAGCCAGACCGGCGCATGCCGATGAAGTCGTGGCCGCCACGGACGCCGCCGCAGCCGCGCCGGAAGCGCAGCCAGTTGTCCAAGAAAAGCAAGCGGATCCCACTCCGGCTGACACTGCCAAAACTGATCCGGCACCGGTCGCTGTTGAAAAATCTGCAGTTGCTGATGCAATCGATACAACAAAAACTGAGCCTGCTCCGGTTGCTCCTGAACAAGCGACTACGACCGATGTGGTGCCGGCAGCAACTCCCGAGGCTACCGATGTGAGCACGCCTGAGGCTGATCCGGCCATGACGCCGGTGGAAAATGCAGCGACGGCTGATCCCGCTGTAACTGAGCCTGCTATAGATCCGGCTGTGACCGAGCCTGTTTCTGATCCCGCAACCGCTCCAGCTGAAAGTCAGGCTGTTGCGGCAGACACAACCGTTCAACTGGGTGTCGCTGCGGACGCTTCAGCGGATGCGCCTGTCGTTGCTGAGCCGAAGACCGTCTGGTCAACAGACGGCAGCAAAGCGACAACCAATGATCCGGTCGCACTGGGTCAGACCTATGTCGCGCCGCAAAACGACCAGGTGACCGTGACCTTCACGAAACTCCCGGATAATCCCGGAACGCTGACAATCGAAGAAATAAAACTTTCCGCCGCTCAGGTGAAATCCCTCAACGCAGTTTCCAATGTCGCCTATGACATAACTTCAACGATGGCGGACGGGACATTCAAGTATGAACTGACTTTGCCGAAACCGAAAAATGCGAAGAACGTGGAGGTCAAATATGCGGAAAATGTCGCCGGACTTGGCAAAGCCGCGACAGTGTCAGACAAAGATGCGAAAACGAACGGTTCCTCAGTAAATGTTTCGCTGGATCACTTTACCATATTCGTCTTGGCAGCAGTAACCACGGCCACGCAGCTTGTCTTCACGACCCAGCCGTCCAGTCCGTATGCTCTTGCCGGCAACCTATTGGCAACCCAGCCGGTAGTCGCGTTGCAAGACGCCAACGGGGTCACTGACACGGCTGCTTCCGACACTATAACTTTGCAGATTTCCAATGATCCGGCATGCAATTCTATCATCACATCCCAATTCTGGCTCACGGGGACAAAAGACCAGGCAACGGTTGCTGGCGTCGCGACATTTACCGATATAGGCTTCGATTCTTTTACCACACCGGGAACATATTATATCATGGCGACTTCGGCGGCGCTGCCTTCCGCCATCGCCTGCAGTAACGCCATCGCGGTCAACAATGCGGCTCCTTCAGTGAGCCTTACTCCAGTGGACCCATCTTTGCCTGCCGGCACCCAGCAGCAATTCACTGCAGTCACTGTTGATCCATTCGGAACACCGCTTGCCCATCAGAACGCGTTCACCTGGACCAGTTCGGATCCGACAGTCGGAACTGTGGATGCAAACGGCCTGTTCACGGCGATCGGTATAGGAGCAACTGACATCAACGCGGCCGATACGGTGTTCGGAATTTCCAGCGACAGCATCGCTACGGTCACGGCGCCGCTTCCGGTCGCACCGACTCTGGCTGCAATTCCAGCACAAACCGTGATTGAAGGCCAAACGCTCACATTCAATGCCAGCGCCAACACGACGAATGCCGGCGGAGTGGTCGCATATTCACTTGTCGGAGCGCCGGCTGGAGCAACCATTGATCCGGTAACCGGAGCATTCAGCTGGACACCGGCAATCGGAAATACCGGAGCATTCGCCTTCGACGTTTCTGTCACTGACGGGGTATATCCGACCCCGGTGACAACCCCGGTTTCCGTCATGGTCCTCACGACCAATGTGCCAGTCATAACTATCACATACGGTGCCGGCAGCGACGTGACCGTGACCGTCACTGACGCGAATCCGTTCACGACAACATTAAATGGCGCTCCGTTCATAAGCGGCATCGGGACAGTCAGCGGCCTTGTCACGATTCAAAATAGCTACACGTTCATGCTGAATGACGGAGTGTACACGCTGACCAATATCTTTTCGAACGATATCACCCCTCCGGTCATAACCATCCTAGGCAATAATACCGAAACGGTTCTACAAGGGTCAATTTATGTTGATGCAGGCGCGACCGCTTTGGATAACGTGGATGGCAATGTGACTGCCAACATTATCACAACCAACACCGTGAACACCGCAATCATCGGAACTTACACTGTCACATATGATGTCAGTGATGCGAATGGTAACGCAGCTGTCACCGCAACACGGACCGTCAATGTGGTTGCCGCGCCGGTCCTGACTTCCATCAATCTGACTCCGGCTTCCGCCTCTCTGACAATCGGCGCGACCCAGCAGGTGACCGCTGCCGGCTTGGATCAGTTCAACGCTGCTTTCCCTCTAGCTGCCACAACCTACGCTTCTGACAACACTGCTGTGGCGACTGTCGATGCGACCGGCCTGGTCACTGCCATATCTGCCGGCACCGCCAACATCACTGCTTTGGACAGCGGCATCACTTCCAATCCAAGCGTGATCACGGTCACGGCCGCATTGCTGCCGGTAACTGTCACTGTCAACGCCGGCCAAAGCAAGGCGTATGGAGCCGCTGATCCGGCCTTCGCCTACACATCTTCAGATCCAGCCGCAGTCTTCACGGGCGCTTTGGGTCGCGCGACCGGTGAAAATGTCGGAACCTACGCCATCAACCAGGGCACGCTGGCCGCCGTCAACTATGTGATAACTTTCGTGTCGGGAAACTTCAGCATCACAGCCAGACCGATCACTGTTGCTGCCAATTCTCAGACCAAAGTCTTCGGTGCCGCCGACCCAGCTTTGACCTATCAGGTAACGAGCGGATCCTTGGTCGCCTCAGATGCTTTCGCCGGCGCACTGGTCCGTGTGGCCGGTGAAAATGTCGGAACGTATGCCATCAATCAGGGCACGCTGGCTCTGAGCAGCAACTACGCCCTGACTTATGTCGGCGCCAATCTGACCATCACCCAAGCCAATCAGACCATCATCTTCGGCGCCTTGGCTGCCAAGACGATCGGCGATCCGGATTTCAGTGTCAGCGCGACGGCCACTTCCGGCCTGGCGGTCAGCTTTACGGCCGCCGGCAACTGCACGGTCACTCCCGACGGCTTGACGGTCCACCTGGTTGCGATAGGTAGCTGCACGATCACGGCCGATCAAGCCGGCGATGGCAATTTCAATGCCGCTCCCGGCGTAGCCAGGACGTTTGCGATCAACGATGTTATCCCGGCGCCGCTCATCACGCTGGAAAACGCCAGCAACATGACTGCCTCCGCAGCTGTCATCGCCTGGGTCACCGATCACGCCGCGACTTCCCGGGTGGTCTATGACACGGTTTCCCATTTGATTTTGGGGGCAGGGCCTGACTATGGATATGCCAGTTCGACGCTTGAGTCAGACACTGCGCCGATGGTGACCTCGCATTCCGTAACTGTGGGCGGACTGATTCCGGGAATGACCTATTATTATCGGGCTGTGTCGCATGGTTCGCCGGAGTCCGTCGGCGCGGAGCAAACCTTCACGACTCCTGCAACAGTCGCAGTGGCGACCTCATCGGGCGGCGGTGGCGGACATCATCACAGCAGCCATCATAAGAAATCTGCAAGCAAGGCCACAAACCTGTTTCCGATCGTGACCACCAGCCTGTTTGATGGAAATCCGGCCAATGCGCAGACTGATTATGTCGCTCCGCAGAATCAGGGCCAGGAATCTGTGGCCGGCGCCGAAACCCAGAACAATGCTCCGCAGAGCGGGGGATTTTGGAAGACATACTGGCCATACGTCCTGCTGCTTATCCTGGGTGGCGGAGGTTATGCCTTCTGGAAACGGAAGAGATCCGCAACCCGGTAAAAGATCGCAGAAAAGACCTTTTTCTGCAGAAAATAGAAACCGCCCCTTCCGGGGCGGTTTTGGTGCGATAAGCATTGACTTTTTGCTTGGAAAGGTGTATAATTAGGGTATAAATGGCTCAACAAGGGCGTTTCACCGGGTGAAACGCCCTTTTTCTATTCACTCGAATGAATAAAAAAAGCCTGCAAAACATAGGCATGATTCTGACAATGGGGATTTTGATCGCATTGCCTTTTCAATGTGTCCTGGCCAGCTCACTGACAGCCGGCAACGTGATTGACCTGGTTAATGCCGATCGAAGCTTGCAGAATGTCCCGCCGCTGGCTCTCAACGACGCTTTGAACAAGGCTGCCCAGGACAAGGCGCAGGACATGCTAGGCCACGGCTATTTCGCGCATACGTCGCCGCAAGGGGTCACCCCCTGGTTTTGGTTCGCCAAAGAAGGCTATGACTATATGGATGCCGGCGAGAACCTGGCGATGAATTTTGACGATGCCGGCAAGCAGAACCAGGCCTGGATGGAAAGCCCGGCTCACCGGAAAAACATCATGAATCCGAAATATCAGGAAGCGGGCGTCGCCACCGCGCAAGGCGTGCTGGACGGCAAAAAAGTCAGCCTCACGGTGTTGGAATTCGGCCATCGCGATGGCGTCGTGCTTGGCCTCGCCAACAACAAGACTTCGACGTCGGCCTCGCTGGCCATTGCGGAAAAAATGAAGGCCTATGGTTCGCAGGCCGTGGGCGGCTTGAGCAGTGCGGTCAGGGGCGCTTCATCCGCCATGAAAACATATGCCGGAAATGAACAGACGCGCGGCCTGCTTGAGCGCTCTGCGCTGGCAGGATCCGGGGCATCGCTGGTTTTGCTGATGGTGGCGCTGCTGGGCATATTCGCCCAGACCCACCGCTTTGGAAGGTTCACTTTTGGCCACCAGCGGCATTTTTTCCATCGCCCAGTTGGCGTGGCCGCGCACCTTGTCCATTTGGAAAACCCGCCGATAGATTCGGCGTTGAGCGCTGAAAAGATGTATCTGATGCATATGAAGCTGCGGAAATGAAAAACATTTCTTCATTCGAGAAAACAAAAAGCTCCCCCAGGGGAGTTTTTTGTTGGTGAGATATAATTTCGAAAATGTGGTAATATATAGGTATAATTTGATAAACTTCAATCGTATGGAAGAACAAACGAAGATCGCTTTAAGGCAATGGCTGGAGCCAAAATATGCTTTTTCCGTGTTGGCAATCTTGGCCGTTACAGGCGTAGTGGTCGTTTCGATTCTGCGCGACCGTCTCGTCAATCCGTCCCAGAATCAGGTCGCCATCACGGGGCAGGGCAAAATCAGCTATCAGCCGGACACCGCGACCGTGACGTTGGGCGTTCAAGTCGACAAGGCGCCGACCGCCGAAGCGGCGCTGGGCCAGCTGAACGACAAAATGGGCAACATCGTGGCATCCGTGGAAACGCTGGGCATAAAAAAGGAGGACATCCAGACACAGGCATACACGCTCAGTCCGCAATATAACTATATGAACAACGTCACGACCTTGGCCGGCTATAGCGCCAACCAGAAAATTTCAATCAGGGTTTCCGACATCCAAAATAATCCTGACAGGGTCAGCAAGGTCATCGCCGGCGCCGGTGCGTCCGGGACGAACCAGGTGCAAGGGATCGATTTCACGGTTTCCAATCTCAATGACCTGAAACAGCAGGCCAGGGTCCTGGCCATCCAGGACGCGAAAGCCAAATCGGCCGCGCTGGCCGCCGCGGCCGGGGTCAAGCTCGGGAAAATCGAAAGCTGGTTTGAAAACGTCCTGGCATCGCCGGACGTGCAGTTCTCCGGCATGGGCCTGGGCGCCGGTCCGGACACGGCCGTCAAAGCTATTCCGCAAGTGCCGTCGGGAACCCAGGACATCATCATCGAGATCAGCCTGACCTATGAGGTGAAATAAGCGGAGTGAAAGATTGCAAATTTTACCATGAAGCAAAAGCTTTTCCGGAAATCGGAGAAGTTTTTGTTCTGTGTTGACAGAAATCCCATATTTGCTAGACTTTTTTGACCAGGCAATTTCGCCTGGTTCATCAAAACCAGTTGTTTTTTAACTTAAGAAAAGAATAATCAGAGAAAGGGGGCGGACCTGCAATGATTTTGGGTTTACAAATACACGAGGAAGAGGAGGTGGGATAGTGTACAAACCGATCATCAAAACAAGAGAAGAATTGTTGCTCCTCAGGGAAAATCCGTTCGGCCTGACGCGTCTGCCCGAAGAAGAAATTTTTCACTGGTTCTCCCTGCTGGAGGCCGGCTGGACGCACGATGGCGACCCGAAAATGCCGCACGCGGAACTCACTTCGGGATTATGCAGCAGCGGTTTTTTCGACTGTCTGCGGGTCCTGAAATACGTCAACCTTTCCGAGATACTCGCGCATCAGCTCGCGCTGAAGCTGCTGGATGAATGCATGAAAGACGGCGGATTTCCCGGCGTCCAGTGGGT
>JBGQBV010000041.1:0-7536 GCA_041494985.1 Minisyncoccia bacterium | reverse complement strand
TGTTTTCCTTGAGCAGGACCGCGTTCAATGACTTGGATCTTGAGTTTTCCATTCGCGCCTGGACATCGGCCGCGTCCATTTCCAAAATCGTCGCGGCCTCCCCGGCGACTTCCTTGACTGCCTCGCCGTCGGCCGGCACATAGGCAGGAATGATCACCGCGTCCACGCTCGGCACATTGTTGACCAATGCCACGCCGCTCCGGTCGAAAATCCTCCCGCGCGGAGCGTTGATGACGATGGAACGGATGCTGTTGCCTTTGGAAATGTCCTGATAATACGGACCTTTGACCACGGTCAGGAAAAACACCCGGCCCGCCAACACCACGATGAAAAAGACGATCGCCCACCACAAAACGTCGAACCATTTTTTCTTGAACGGTTTTTCCATCCGGGCGGCTTCCTTCTCGGTCGCTGTCAGGACATAGTCCTCGATTTCCATTCCGGAAAATATTTTGAGCGGTTTGCGCTTGGCCATAAAAATATTCCTAAGCTAGGCTATTTCAAAAAATTTCTTGGTTTTCCTGAGCATGACGAACCAGAGAGAAAACAGGATCTCGTTGTAGATGATTTCCCGCACGACGGTTCCCAGACCGCCGAAATTTTTCCAATACCCGGCCAACGTCTGCGCATCCGCGGCGACAATCAGGGCGCCGATCCCGCGTGAGAGCAAGGTCGCGGCCACCACCAGGGCAAAAAACAAAAACAGTCCGACCGCCTTGAGCTCAAAAGACAGGCGCCGCGAAAAAAAACTGCCGGAATAGACGATCACCGAAAAAATCAGCACGTGCTCGCCCATAGGAGAATACGCGGCCAGGTCATAGAATATGCCGGCCAGGATCGCCCAACCGATGAAAGAGGAAAAACCGTCCAGCACCGACCAGGCGAGCACAGCCATCAAAGCCGCATCTCCCACAGCGTTCGTGGTCGAGATCGCCGGCAAGATGCTCACCTGAGCAAGGACGGCGATCAGCAATATAATGATGTAAACAATCCTTTTTTTCATCCAGCAGTAGAAATTCGAATGAGCTTTGCTCAAAAATTTCTTTTTTAACGCTTAGTTATTATATTTTTTATTAACAGAATCCAGCAACTGGGCAAAAAATATTTTTCGAATTTTCACTGCTGGATTCATGATTTTTTACCTCTTGCTGCCTTTGATCACGAACACCAGCTGCAGCTTTGAAACCGAGAGCGGCGGCGTCAGCACGGCTTGCTGGAAAAGATGGTCGTCGGACTGATGGACTTCCTGGATGGTGCCCACATAGAGCCCGCGTGGGATTTCGCCGCCGATGCCCGAAGTCACCACGCTGTCGCCCACATTGATGGAGTCCGTCTGCAGGACCATATCCAGGATGATGCCCAACCCATATTCGCCCTTGGCAACTCCTTTGGCGCCGTTTCCCACAGTCATGACATTCACGGTGCTTTTCGGATTCGTCAGAAGAAGCACCTGCGAACTCTTGGCGCCGACCTGTTGGATCCGTCCGATGAAAACCCCTTTTGAGACGATCACCGGCATGCCCGGCGCCAGGCCGTCGTCGCTACCCTTGTCGATCTGGAGCCAATTGCCTGTCCCGTTCGGATCGCGGCTGACCACGAAGGCGGCCGCCAGGTCATAGCGGTCGCGCGGCAGCAACCCCAGCTGTTCGCGCAGCGTCGCGTTCTCGTCCTTCGCGTCCTTGAGCGTCGCATTTTCAGCCATCAGCGACTGGTTGTCTTTCATCAGCTGTTCGTTTTCGTGCTTGAGCTGCCCGATCGAGCCGAGAAATTCCTTCCCGCTTTCAAAACCGAGAGCCAGCGAATAGAAGACTTTCTGAAAAGGCGCCAGCACATAGAGGAACCCGGACCGCACGGGATTGAAGATCTTTTCCGGATTAAAAAAAATGAGCCCTGCGGACAGCGCCACAATCGCGATGATCTTGAATAATCTTGTGGAAGCGACTCTTTTCATGATTTATGTTGAAATTTTATATTCATACTGCTTATGCAATTGGCCGCAGCAACCGGCAAAAAACGTCCGCACTATTTGCAAAATCTCTGAAAAAATATTCTTCAGAGATTCCTACTTGAATGATTTTTCCCTTTGGTCCTCGACCAGGATTTCCCTGAGCTGTTCCATGTCTTCCAGCACGATGCCGATACCGCGGACGACCGCCGTCAACGGATCTTCCATCATCCGCACCGGCATTTCGGTCTGATTGGCGACCAGCTTGTCCAGTCCGCGGATCAAACCGCCGCCGCCGGCCAAAATGATTCCCCGCTGCATGATGTCAGAAAGCAGTTCCGGCGGAGTTTCTTCGATGACTGTCTTGATGTTGTTCACGATGATGCGGATCGAGCGTGAAATCGCCTCCCGCACCTGTTCGTCGTTGATGATCAGCTCTTTCGGCAGACCGCTGACCAGGTCGCGTCCCCGCACGGAAATTGTCAGCTGTTCCTTGAGCGGAAAAGCGCTGCCGATGGCGATCTTGATGTCCTCCGCGGTCCTCTCGCCGACCAACAGATTGAATTCGTCGCGGCAATATCGGACGATATCCTCATTCATCTCGTCGCCCGCCACGCGGAGACTTCTGGCGCTCACCACGCCGCCCAAAGAGATGACGGCGATTTCCGACGTGCCGCCGCCGATGTCCACCACCATGTTTCCGCGGGCATCCGTGACAGGCAGCCGCGCGCCGATGGCAGCCGCCATCGGTTCCTCGATCAGGAACGCTTCGCCGGCGCCGGCATTCATGGCCGCGTCGATCACCGCCTTTTTTTCGACTTCCGTGATCCGCGAAGGGATCCCGATCAGGACGCGCGGACGGGAAGCGAAAACGAAAGAATCCTTTTCCACCTTGTCGATGAAATACTTCAGCATCTGCGTGGTCACTTCGAAATCGCTGACCACTCCGTCCACAAGCGGACGTGTCGCCACGATGTGTCCGGGAGTCTTGCCCACCATCCGCTTGGCATCGCGTCCGATCGCCAACACCTGTCCGGTGCGCTTGTTGATCGCCACCACCGACGGCTCGTTGATGATGATCCCCTTGCCTTTGAGATAGACCAGGGTATTGGCCGTCCCCAAATCAATGCCGATGTCTCTCGTCATGTTGCTGAAGAACTTTCCCACGAAATTTCCGAAGAATTTTTGATATAGATTTTTGACTTTTTCCCCCATGATGATGATATTTTTAACGACAGAAAAATGGCGCGTTTAAGGAATTTTCCGCTTTTTTGTTCCCCTAAATTTTTTGTTTTTTACCTTCCTACATCATAGGGTAAACATCATCTGATGTCAAAAAAGAAGGGCTGACCCTTCTTTTTGCCTGAAGTTTCCCGCATGCCGGCCTAGAGTCCGAATTTTGCCTTGTTGGCAAGGTGCTGGGCATAGGTCGCGGCATAGACGGTGTGGCTCGGGTCTTTCGGGTCGGTCAGGAAATAGTTATATTGTGTGTCCGTCGGATTGAGCGCGGCCGAAATGGTGTCGAACCCCGGATTGGAAATCGGTCCCGGCGGCAAGCCCTTATATCTATAAGTATTGTATGGCGAATCGATCTGGGTCTGTGCGATTGAATGCTGGAAGTCGTTCGTCTTGAGGACATATTCCAAAGTCGCGTCGCTCTGCAGCGGCTGGCCGATGGCGATCCTGGTCCAGAAAATCCCGGACACGATCTTGAAATCCGCCACCGTCTTCACTTCTTTTTCCAGGATGCTGGCCATCGTCAAGATCTCGAAAATGGATTTCTTCTGGGCTTTCGCTTCGGCTCGCAGGTCCGGAGTTATCTTAAGTTCGGTGTTGTTCAAGATCTTTTTCAAGATCCCCGCCGGAGTCGAGTCGTTGTAGAACTTATACGTGTCCGGAAAAAGATAGCCTTCCAAGGACGCACTGGCGGGCTTGCCGGTCAGGATCGGAAACAAAGCAAGGATGTCCTGCGACGGATGATTGACCAGCTCCATGAAAGTTTGGCCGTCGAAACCGTTCGCGCTCAAGCGGTCCGCCATCTGATTGGCCGTGAAACCTTCCGGGAAAGTCACGTTTGCGTAGTCCGGCAGGATATTCGCCTGATTGGTCAGGATCCTGGCGATTTCCGGAATGGTCATCTTGCCGCTCAGATTGTACTTGCCGGGCAGAAACTTGTTCAGAAAGCCATGTGTGCGGACATAGATATAGAAATAATTGTTGTTGGAAACCAGTCCTTCTTTTTCCAGATTGTTTGAAATCATGGCATTGCCTTCGCCTTTGATGATCTCGAAGACCTTGTCCTGCTGCCAGCTCCCATGCGAAAAATAAATCTGGTTATACACGTAAAAAAAGCCGAGGGTAGCGGCGATGAGCACGACGAACGCAATACTGATCATTCTTCTTAGGATCATAGGCTAATCTTTTTTGATGAAAGGCACGAAAGCGAACCCGGAAAATTTTTCGATGTGGAACTCCTCGGTTCCTTTTTTCTCCGCGCACCAGATGCTGCCCGCGATGGGCATGACTATCTTACCCCCGATCGCCAATTGTTCTTTCAGGGCCGCCGGAATCTCCTTGGCGCTGGCGGAAACCAAAATCCGGTCATAAGGCGCGTTCTTGGCGAAACCTTTTTCCGCCGACTGGCACTGGAAATGCACGATTCCTTTTTTTATGAAACCGAATTTGTCCACGTTTTTCTTCCCGAACTCGCACAGCTCCTTGACCACTTCCATCGAAGTCACGCTGCCGCCTTTGCCGACGATGTGCGCCAGCAGTCCGGTCGTCCAGCCGCTGCCGCTGCCCACATCCAAAATGTGCTGCCCCAGCTGCGGATCCAGAAGTTCCAACATGAAAGCGACCGTGAACGGCTGCGAGATGGTCTGGCCATAGCCGATCGGCAGAGGAATGTCCGCCTCGGCCTGTGCGGACAGATCGGTCGGCACGAACTCCGCCCGGTGGATTTTGGAAAACGCATCGATAATGCTATCGGTGCGCAAGTGTCCGCCCTTGACCAAATCTTTTACAAGCTGGCTCATTCTCGTGCTAAGTTACCCGATTATATCCCCATCACCTGCACGACCACGTCCCTTTTCCGGGCACCGTCGAATTCCACCGCGAAGATGCTCTGCTTGGCGCCAAGCAGCAATTTTCCTTTCTCGACCGGCACGCTCTCGCTGACGCCGATCAGGAACGATTTGCAATGCGAATGTCCGTTGCTCCGGCCGTCCGATTTGGAAGTCCGGCGCAGTTCGAACAGGTCGTGCGAATAGCGGTCGTCCATCGGGGCCAGCTTATACAGGATGCGCATGAAGTCCTGCATCAGCATCGGTTCGTTGTGGTTGATGACCACGCCCATCGTGGTGTGCGGCGTGAACACGGTGACGCTGCCCTCGCGGATTCCCGACTCGCCGATGATCTTCTGGACCTGTTCGGTCATATCGAAAAATTCAATCTGGTTCTTGCTCTCGAAATCGATTTTTTGCTTGTGGATTTTGATGTCCATATTATTTTTTATTTTTCTTAAAGACTGCCGCCACGACTTTGGGCGCCCGAAGGTCGAGCGCATCTGTGATTATTTTACCACGATTCGGCTTTTTCACCAAGGCTGCCAGGGCTTTGGCCGCCGCCAGCTTGTGTTCGTCTGTGATCTTCTTCACCCGGGCGTCCAGCGCTCCGCGGAAGATTCCCGGAAAAGCCAGCACATTGTTGATCTGGTTCGGATAATCGCTGCGTCCGGTCGCCACGATCACGGCGCCGCCGCGCAAAGCCTCTTTCGGCAGGATTTCCGGCACCGGATTGCTCATGGCGAAGACGATCGCGTTCTTTTCCATCATGGAAACATCCAAGTGCGTGATGATGTTGGGCGCACTGACACCGATGAAGACATCAGCATGCGCCAGCGCGTCTTGGAGCGTGCCTTTGATTTTTTTCGGATTGGTGATCTGCGCGATTTCCATCTTGGATTCGTTCATCCCGTCCTCGCGTTCTTCGTAGATGACCCCGGTGCTGTCGACGACGACGATGTGCTTGGCGCCATATTTGATCAGCAGCTTGGTAATCGCCGTTCCGGCCGCGCCGGCGCCCGAGATGACGATTTTGATTTTCTTGATGTCTTTCTTCACAACTTTGAGCGCGTTGATCATGGCCGCCAAGACCACGATGGCCGTCCCGTGCTGGTCGTCATGCATCACTGGAATGTCCAGCTCCTTTTTCAGCCGCTCCTCGATCGCAAAACAGCGCGGCGCGGAAATGTCCTCCAAATTGATGCCGCCGAATGTCAGCGCGATCGCCTTGACCACGGCGATGATCTCTTCCGTGTTCTGCGTCGAAAGGACGATCGGAAACGCATCCACGTTGCCCAGTTCCTTGAACAGCAGCGCTTTGCCTTCCATTACCGGCAGCGCGCCTTCCGGACCTATATTGCCCAGTCCCAAAACGGCTGAGCCGTCGGAAACCACCGCCACCGAATTTTTGCGGATCGTATATTCGAACGCCAGTTTCTTGTTTTTCGCCACCGCCAAAGAAACCTTGGCCACCCCTGGCGTATACAAAACAGCCAGATTCTTCTTGGTCAGTTTCTGTTTGCTTCTGACTTCGATCTTCCCGCCGATTTTTTTGGAAAGCTCAATTGAATCCATAAATTTATTAAGACTAAAGTCTAATCACTAAAGACTGAACGAAGTCTGAAATAAAAAAGTCTAAATTATTTTCCTTTATACCTTAGTCCTTTGGTCTTGCTTTAGTCCTTAGTCTTTTGTCTTTAGACTTATCGAAAATTTACTTTTTAGCCAATTTCAATTTCTTATACACGCTGCCGGAAGCCACCGCGCCTTCAGCCACCGCCGTGATGATCTGGCGGAACTTGTTCGAGCCGGTCGTCACGTCGCCGGAAGCATAGACGTTTTCGACGTTCGTTCTCTGGTCCTGCGCCACGATGATATAGCCCTGCTCGTCGGTTTCCACGCCGATTTCCTTGGCGAGAGCCACGCCGGGCACAGAACCTATCTCAATGAATACACCCTGGATTGCCAACTCTTTCTTCTGCCCGTCTTTGTTTTCATAGACGAGGCCGGCGACTTTTTCGTCGCCCAAAAGTTCGTCGATTTTTTCAAACGAGCCGCAGCTGATCTTCCCGGATTTGGCCATATGGTCATCCCAAGACGGCTCATAGCATTTCGTGCCCTCTTTATATAAGAGCTGCACGCTGTTGGCGAATTCCGCCAGATGGATGGCTGCCGTGGCCGCCGCGTCGCCGCCGCCGATCACTGCCACGTCCTTGCCGCGGAAAAACATCGCGTCGCAGGTCGCGCAATAGGAAATGCCTTTGCCGATGAATTTGTCTTCGCCAGGGATGTTCATCTTGCGCGGTTTCATGCCCAGCGCGAAAATGACTGTCTTGGATTCATATTTCTTCCCGTCCTCAGTCAGCACCTCGAAGCCGTCCGCGGTCTTGTTCACTTTGTTCACTGCACGGGCACTCCTGGCGCTCCTGAGCGGCCCCATCCTTACGATCTCTGATATAAAGCAACAATGGAAACCGGATGGATTGGGGCAGCCGCGATCGCTTCCGGTCCGCGATGTGCCAATGGCGG
>JBGQBV010000040.1:0-7550 GCA_041494985.1 Minisyncoccia bacterium | reverse complement strand
TATGGCATGCCTAAATCGCCCGCCGTTTTAGCAAGGATGCTTAGCGGATCGGATGACATCTGGCTGTTCTCATCCGGCTTGGCCGCCGCTTCTTTTTTTGGTGTCTTTGCTTTCATGAAAAAATCGTACCCATGCCAAAACCGCTTTGGTCCTGGAGCAGGGAGTCTGCGTCATCCTTCACGCATGAATTATTAACTCCGCTTACGGAAGGAACGGGTTTGTTCTTCCCTTGTCGCCGCCATAGCTGCCGGCAGCCGCGATTCCCGCCGTCTTTTGTGAAACATATTGCTTCAGAGTGTCGATGGTCGTCTTGTCCAATTCCGACTTGAACTCCGCAATCTTGTTGTCGCCTGAATCGGCGGATTTCGGAAGATAGCCGAAGTCCACGATCAGGTCAGCCACGAGATCCGTGGAATTGACGCTAGTGCCGTCGGCGTTGACATTCTTCGAGCTGCTGATCTGGTTGGCGATCGTCAGGGATTTTATGGAGTTGAACAATGTCATTTTTTGCAGCTGGTCCAGGAAAAGGCGGATCTTCCCATAGTCGCCGGTTATCGAGATCAGAAATTCGCTGAATTGCACGCCTCCGTCCGCGGCAGCCTGGGAGAGCGCCGAACCGTCCGCGACGGACGAAGTCTGTTGGGCTGTTCCCGTCGCATTGATGTTCTTGGAATCGCGCAGGGCGATGTTCGTCAGGGAGACTCCGGCATCCATCGCCAGATAGTTCACTCCGCCGATGACCCTTTCCTCCACCTTCTGTTCGGGCAGATAGTTGCTCACGATCACCGCGCCCTCTCTATCATCCGCTATCTGCTGGCTGACCAACCCGATGGCGGCCTGCTCGTTTTTCACCGTCTGCAGCAGCTGGGTGGAAACCGCTTTCTGTCGGTTGACGGTTTTCACGTTATTGATTTCCGGCCATACATACCCGATGAAGATGGCTATGGAGATCACCAGCATGATCGGGAAAAAGAGGAATTTTAATCGCATTGTTTTATCGCCCGTAATTCTGCTTATGGAGCAAAAGCAGGGATACGATGTTTAAGATTTAATTTATTTTTAAATTATGTTTGGCGGCTTATGCCATACTACTGCTTGATTTTCATCGTGATGTCGCACGCGACGGACTTTTCCCCGCGGGAAATTTTCGTAAGACTCACGCCCGTGAAATAGTCCGAGTTCTTGAGACTGACGATCTGGCGTGACGCATCGCTGAAATTGTTCGCATTGAAAGTCAGCGACACCGTGTCGGCATTTTCGAGCTTGAATGATGCGATGACGATCCCCGTGTCGATAGCGGCCCCAAGATGGTCCAGAACCTGCGTCATCTGGACGCGCGAAACCGCACCGCCGGATATCTCCAGATTGCTTTTTATATATCCCAAGCGCTTCTGCACATCGACGATCCGTTGCAAATCGCTGAGCCCGGACAGGCTTTCAGTTTCTCTCTGGATGTTTCCTGCCAGGACTTCGTTCTGCTTTCCGATGGTGGACATGGCCACCTTGAGACCGGCGAGTCCCAGTAAGGTGAAGATGAGGATGCCCAGCGAGAAAAAGAACCCGCCGTTTGCGGCCCGGAAAGAAAGTTTCTCTTGCGGTTCCTGTTGATGCTGCTGTTGATGCAGGTTTATTGTGGTCATTTTTTCTTGCCCCGTTAAATTCGCCTTTAGCGACTATTTAACCGGGGTGAATTTTAATTTTTATTGTTTATTATTTGTTTTCGACAAATTGCATTATTCGCGTTTATATTCCTCCAGCCCCCTGAGCGCCAATCCGAGCGCGACGGCGAATGACCCGCCCAGTTCCTCCACCAGATGCTGCGCGTCGCCCTCCGTCGTGATCCTCCGCCACGGGTTTCCCGCCGTGACAGTGGTGCCAAGCGAGCGCGTGAGATATTCCTCGAGCCCTTTCATTTTTGATGTCCCGCCGGACAGCATGATCCCATCGATCCGCCCGTCCTTGTTCTTCAATTTGTATGCGTTTATTATGCGCATCGACTCGCTGCTGATGAATTCCAGGACCGGAATGACCAGATATGATTCCTTGCTGTTCAGAAGGTCTTTCTCTCCCTTTTTGAAATCCTCGGCGCGATGCTTGGAAATCTTCATGCTGTCGCTGATCGCCAACGTTATCTCATTGCCGCCGGCATCTATATTGCGGTTCACGATCACGATGCCTTTTTCGACCAGGATGATGTTCGTCGCCCGGGAACCGATATCGATGATCAGGAAATTTCCGGTGTCATCCCCGACCAGCGACCGGACGATGGAAAAAGTCTCGAGCTCAATCGCGCTGACCGACAGCTTGGTGCCGGACACGAACCGGTCATAGCGTTCGATGTCCTTCTTGGGCGCGGCCACGAGCAGCACCCTGATTTTTTTGGTTTCGACACCTTTGCCGAGCGCCTGCGAAAGAGGCGCGGTGACTCCGCCGAGATGCTCGATGATCTCCCAACTCATCGCGATCTCGTCCAAGGAACTGGGAATATATTTGTGCGCCTCGAACTGGATCGCTTTCGCCAATTCGTCATCGTGCATCTCAGGCAGCTCGATGATGGTGATCAGACCGCTGAATCCGGGAATGGAAACATAGGCCGAACCGGCCTTCAGCTTCATCTTCTCAATCAGTTTTTTCAGTGCCTCGTTGAGCTTCTGTTCATAGGAAGCGTTCTTCATCTCGCCTTTCTCGCCGCGACCGGCCCAATCCAGATCGACGATGCCGTAGTTCTCCAGAAAAGCCTTCTGATCCTTGTACGAAAGCTCGACAACCTTGATCGAAGACGTGCCGAAATCAACTCCGATAAAATGATTTTTCTTGCCTTTTAAAAATTCCAACATTTTTGTGTTTGTGTTAAGCTGAAGAAGGATATGGGGCTTGCTCTAGGGTATTATACCCTTTTATAATAACACAATTTCGCAAAGCAAACAATGATGTCATTGGAGTTATCCACAAAATCCAAGAAACTGCACGCGCTGGCCTTGGACATCCTTTTTCCCATCCGCTGCATTTCCTGCAAAAAGGAAGGCCGATGGGTCTGCGAGGCTTGCCGCGGACGCATCCGGCTCCGGACCGAGCACGTGTGCGGCGTGTGCGAAAAAATGATCACGCCGGACGGGCTCACTTGCCTCAAATGCAAGAAAAAAAGCTCCCTGGACGGACTCCTGGTCGCGGCGTCATATGCGCAGCCTCTGGTCGCCCAGGCCGTGCATCTCTACAAATACCGCTTCGTTTCCGATCTGAGCCGGGAGCTTGGAGAGCTGCTGATCAAAGCCCTGCAAAAAACGGATATTCCCCTGCCTGACATGGTCGTGCCGATTCCCCTGCATCCCCGCCGGCTCCGCTGGCGCGGCTTCAACCAGTCAGCCCTGCTAGCCGGGCATATCGCCGCCAATCTTCTGCCACAAAATCCTCTGCCCTTCGATGAAAATATGCTGGTCAGAAAAAGATACACGCCGCCGCAGATGGAAATCAGCAATTACCAAAACAGGAAGCAGAATATCGCCGGAGCTTTCTCGCTGGCAGGCAGGAAAGACGTCCGGAACAAAACCGTACTACTTATTGACGACGTCGCCACGACCGGCTCGACCATTTTCGAGTGCGCGCGCGTTTTGAAAGCCGCCGGCGCCCGGGAAGTCTTTGCCGCGGTGATCGCCCGGCAGGAAATCAAGAGCCAGCGCCAATAATGGCTTTAGTAAGGCTTTTCTCTATTTATCTCTTGACAAAAGCATGAAAAAGGAGTACAATTGACAGTTAAGTGGTTTTTTGACAAAAAAATTCGAGTCCGAGGAGGGCCGTTATGGACGATAAAGTTCTAGCCAAGATCCAGCAGGAAATCAGCGACAAAATAAGCCTTCTGAAAAAACGGGGCGCATATTCACCGAAAATTTTCATGGATATAAGGAACGCCGTTCTCAACCTCAATCTCAGCCTGAACGACCCGGAATACGACAGCTATAAGAGTGCCGTTTCCAGCTATTTCGGCAGACGAGGCGGACACGCGGCGGCCACCCTCCGGAACAAGAAATACTCGGCTCTCGACAAGAAACGAATACTTGAAGAGATCTGGAAAGAGGAGCGCATGGAAGGAGCTCAGGAAGCTCAGAAGATTCTCTGTGGAGAAGGAATCCATTGAGCAGCAGTCTTCAAACTAAGAAGGCATTGTGAACCCACAATGCCTTTTAATTTTTCACAAAATATATCTTCGTCACACTTTTCTTTTTAAAAAGAAAAGTGTGACGAAGATATTTATTCAATCACCACGCCCGCTTCCACCAGCGCGCGGTAGTGTTCCGGCTTTTTGCGCAGCAGATACTCGGTGCCCTTGCCGCGGACATTCTCGATTTTCAGATCAAGCGACTTGGCGAATTTCAAAATCTCCTCATTGGCGGAAGGAATCCCCTTTTCCTCCGTGACCATCAACTCGATTTCGGCCAGGCTATATCTGAAGTCGCCGAAATCGACATCATCCAGGTCGATGGTAAATTTCCCTTTCCGATATTTTTTCCGCGTGGTCTTAAACTGACAGAACGGCGCGTAGCCGAAGGATCGGATGTCCTCCAAAAAACTCTTCTCCGGCACGATGCCGAAAACCTGCCGGATCTTCTCCTCCCCGTCGATTTCATTGTATTGATTCGTGCCGCCGAAACTGTTTTTTCGCATCGGCAATTTCACTTCGAATGCGCCTTCCCTGCTCCGCAGCCAGATGTCGTTTTTCGTGAGCGCATACTCGGCGGTGTCGAAGTAGATGTCAGTGAAAGTCTTCTCGCCCAAAAACTCCGCGCCTTCGGTCAGCCGCTTTTCCTGTTCGCCCGTCAAAATGAATTTTTTCTCGATTTCAAACATGGGTTTTACTTTTGACATTTAACTTGTGACTTTTGACCTGTGCCTCATATTCTAGCATATTTGAAAAAATTATGAACAGACATGGAAAATGTAATTGCCTTGCTTGATTTGACAAAAAGTCAAAATCGTGTATAATAACATGCAAGCGTGGATTTTTCATCTGTTCCAAAAAAAACGAGTCCAAGGAGGCTACATGAAGAAAGACACACCCAAAGCAAAAGAAGCGAAAACCGCCGTAAAATCAGTTCTTTTTATCACCGGCAAGGAAACCAAGGTCATGGGTTTCACCAACGCGACCGCCAGAAAAATGAAACAGCAAGTTCTGGCAGCGGCTCATTCCCTGGGCCACACCCACATCCAGGAACACGACGTCCGATTCGGCATTGAAAAGGACTGGCCGGTAGACAACTCGGACATCCTGAGGCTTGTCTCACACAATGGGACGATCATGCCCGCATCCGCGCCGTCGCCGATGCAGCAACAGATGTAGGTTTCATAAAAAAACAAATTCATTCCAAAATTGACCACGCCAAGGGCCCAGTTGCACAATTGCAGCTGCGCCCTTTTTTATTGCCAAAAAACGTAAAATATGCTAGAGCTATGTCGGGTTCTTTAAAAAATGCATTGTGCTTCATAAAAACAGCGACCATAAACCGATACGAGACATCGGATAAAATTTCTTTTTATCAAAGGGAGGAAGCATGCCAACAAAAAGTTTCACGTTTACGGAAGAAATGATCAGTGAGGCAAAAAAGAGATGCAGAAAGAGCTGCAAAAACAACTGCAAGAAGAAGTGTAAAAGCAAAAACCACAATCCCTTACCCAGCGCATTGGAAAACATCAACCACGATTTCGCGCTTATTGCCTGGGACACCTACATTCATATGGTCCCCATCCTTAAAAGGGCGCTAGGGAGACGCTCATCAAAAGGAACTCTGACCAGAAACAAGAGAAAGCCATTATTTAATCTGATCTGGAAAAATGGAAAGTTCGAACTCCATATCCTTCAGAAATGGGCAGCGACAACATTGGAATTGCCGGAAGTATACACCTGCAGCAAAACCCAACCGATCGAGGCATACACAGAAATCGTCTGCGGATTTATCAGCCAATAAAAAACAGTGGCACATGACATGCATAGCCGGGAAACCATCAACGATGGACCCGGTTTTTATTATGACCGAAAATTATAAACCTGTTTCTTTCACAAAACAGCTGATTCTGTTATAATTGCTAGCGAGTCAGCAAATGAAAACTTGTTTTCATTTGGAACGAGCGACGCAATTTCAAGCGCCCTGACAGCGCTTACACTTTGCACATATGAATCCAGCACTTAAAATTAAAAAACTGGTTTTTAGTAAGATTTACTGATAATATATCCGGCTGATAAAAAAATAAACATAATAATTAAAATGAATTCTTTCGGCCACGGGCCATTTGAATTTATAGTGCTGGATGAAAAAATCAGCCTGCTATTTCAACGGCAAAATCACCACGACGGACAAGATAGGCATCAGCCCGTATGACATCGGATTTCTCCGCGGCTACGGGGTTTTCGACGTGATGTGCACGCAGAATGGAAAAGCGTTCCTGCTGGACGAACATTGGAAACGATTTGCCGCTTCCGCCAAGGAACTGAACTTGAAAGTGCCGGTCAAAAAAGACGCCTACAAAAAAATCGTGGGCAAGCTGCTGAAAAAGAACGGTTTTTCAAAATCCACCATCCGCACCGTCCTGACCGGCGGCCAAAGCCACAACGGCTTCAGCCATGCATCCGGCAGCGAAACGTTCCTGATCCTGATTGAACCGTTCAAAGCTTTGCCAAGTGAAATTTTTCGCCACGGCGCCAGCGTCATGACCTTGAGCTACAAGCGCGACTATCCGCGGGCCAAAATCACGAACTATGTGACCGCCATCAAGAACCAGCAGCTCAAGGAAAAAAGCCGGCACTTGGAAATGATCTATCTGCAAGGCGGCCAGGCCCTGGAGGCCTCGACCAGCAATTTCTTCATCGTGAAAAACGGCCGTCTGATAACCCAGAAAGACGGCATCCTATTGGGCATCACCCGCAACCTCGCCATCCGCTTGGCCAAAAAGCGCGGTCTGCCGGTCAAGGAAAGAAGCATTTCGGAAAAAGAGCTGCTGACGGCCGACGAGATTTTCCTGACCGCCACCAACAAGGACATCGTGCCGGTGGTAAAAATCGACGGACAAAGAGTCGGCGACGGCCAAGTCGGCAAAAACACAAAAGTGATGATGCAGCTGTTCCAGGACTTCGCCAAAAAATATTAAAAAATCCCGAACACTCGGGATTTTTTATGTCATTTGTGCGCTTGGCAGGAATCGGACCTACGGCCTTCTGGACCGCAACCAGACGCTCTATCCACTGAGCTACAAGCGCATCGCTCAACCTCAAACCTACGGTTTAGTTTTCGCTCTTTGAAACCTTGCGGTTTCAATACTTCCACCCCGGAGAAACTACCGTTTCCCCGACCCCTTTCCCAAAGCTATCGCTTTGTCCCTCTAACAACACAATATATACCTTAGAACATATTGAGAAAAAAATCAATAGAAGACGGAGCCTGTACGAGAAGTCTCTTTCGTCGCGAAATCTTCAAATTTCGAGCGAAAGACTTGAAAGTCGAGAAGGGCTATTGAATATAACCTGACGAGACTTGAAAGTTTTGCAGCCGTAATTTGGAGATTGC
>JBGQBV010000039.1:0-7592 GCA_041494985.1 Minisyncoccia bacterium | reverse complement strand
TTCAATTTTATTAAGTAGTTAATCAAATAAAAATAAATAAAATGGCTACAAAAAAAGCTCGCCCAAGAAAATCCAGCAAAGCGGCAGTCAGCGCCAAGCGGATTATTTCACGAGGGAAGAAAGTGATCAACCGGAACATCAAGGTCGCCCAAGCCAAAGGCGGCGAATTGGAAAAAGTGGCGATGAAAGAATACGCCAAGATCAAGAAGCAGATGGATGCCACGGCCAAAAAAGTGGAAAACTATGTCAAAAAGAATCCAGCCAGAGCGGCTGCGATTTCTGCCGGAATCGGCATGGCGCTCGGCGCCGTCGCCGGGCTGGTAGCTTCATCTGGCAAAAAAGCCAACAAGAAGAAAAAATAGTCCTATATTTTAGGCAAAAAGAAAAGCCCTCGTTCGCCAGTTGGCGAATCGGGGGCTTTTTTGCTGGCAGGAATCTGCCGCAAAGGTTAAAAAGCGAAGTGTCTGTCCAAGACTGACTGGAAGCGCGGATCCGGGGGTGGCATTTCGCCCTCGGCCGGCTGCCAGTTTTCGTGGCAGAAACTTTTCGGCATCAGAGGTGCTCCGCTGATGACCCGGGTGACCACCTGGCACGGGAAGATCAGTCCGGTCAGATCCCGGTTGCCCACGCCGCGCAGGGGGCGGTTTACGGTCAGCAGGCAAAAAAGCTTGTCAGTCGGGAACGTTTGCCAGTTAGCCAATTGCGCGGCCAGTTTTGTCGCTTTCAGCTCGGCGACATGTCCGAGAAAAAGGACATCCCATCCCTCGAGATCTATGTACTTGAGCTCCTTGCACCTCGGGCTGGAAATCGGGTAAAAATGACGCTGATTGCCGTCCGCCGACCACCAGAACAGCGACAGAGCGGGCCTTTCGTCCACCAGGACCCAGGAAACATAGGGCTGGGCGGGCTGGGCGGAAAGGTTGAGGATTACGTGCGCCACTTTTTCCTGATGTTTGATGTCTCTGATAGAAAAAGGGTATAAAATCCTTTTTTTCCAGTCCTCTTGCTGGCCTTCCTGAGACATGGGCGGGACCTCCTTTATATAGGGTTAAGGAACTTATATCTGAAAGTTACCATAAACAGGCTAAAAGTCAACCAGCCGCGCTCTTGACACCTTTTTGGTTCCGTGCTAATTTGCTTGTACTACACGATTTAGGAAAGAACTTCAACTTTTTGCTCTGTTTTGGGTGAAAACAGCGCACAAACTTTTTTGTCAAGAGGGGAATGACAAACACAATAGAATAATTAAATAACCTTAACTTAAACTCACTGCTGAGCTCTGCGTTTTCTTTGATTTTCATCGATCGAAGGCGGAGAGAGCCGGTGAGGGTTGTTTTTATGGTCAAAGAAAAGAAAGCCCTGAAGGTGAAGGAATTTTATGGAGCATCCTCATCCCTGTCCCGCCGGAAGTTTTTCAAAAAGCAGCTGGTCGTTTCGCTGCCGAACCTGATCGAAGCCCAAAGCGACGCGTACGATTGGTTTTTGAAAAAAGGGCTGCGCGAACTGTTTGATGAAATCAACCCGATCAACGATTTCACCGGCAAAGACTTGGAACTTTTACTTACTGACTACTATTTGGATGAGCCGAAGACCGACGAGCTCACCGCTAAGAACAAAAACATCTCCTATGAAGCGCCTCTTAGAGCCAAGGCGCGTTTGGTGATCAAAAAAACCGGCGAAATCAAGGAACAGGAGATCTATCTGGGCGACTTCCCGGTCATGACCGACCGCGGAACATTCATCATCAACGGCGTGGAACGCGTCGTTGTCAGCCAGCTGATCAGATCGAGCGGCGTTTTCTTCACGATGGAATATCAGAAAGGCAAGAAACTGTTCGGCGCCAAACTGATCCCGAACCGCGGAGCGTGGCTGGAAATCGAAACAGGTCTGGACGGCGTTTTGAACGTCCGCATCGACCGCAAACGGAAAATCTCCATCACGTCTTTGTTGCGTGCTTTCGGCATGGAAAAGAATGAAGAGATCCTCAAGGCCTTCAAGGACACGGACAAGGGCGAAGTCAAATTCATCGAGGAATCTTTGGCCAAGGACATCACCAAGAACCAGGCGGAAGGCTACAAGGAAATATACAAAAGGATCAGGCCGGGCGATTTGGCGACCGCGGAAAATGCCAAACAGCTGGTCAATTCCATGTTCTTCAATTTCGAGAAATATGATTTCGGCAGCGTCGGACGCTATCGCTTGAACCAGCGGCTGAGTGTCAACCGGGAAGACAACGAAGCGAACCGCATCTTGTTGGTGGAAGATCTGCTTTTGATCATCCAGGAAATCATCCGTCTCAACAACGATCCGCAGGCGATCGCTGACGATATCGACCATTTGGGAAATCGCCGCGTCCGTGGCGTGGGCGAACTGGTGCAGAACAAACTGCGCATCGGCATGTCGCGCATGGCCAGGAACATCAAGGACCGCATGAGCACCTGTGAAATCGAAACCGTTGTGCCGGGACAACTGATCAATTCCCGCCCGGTCGCGGCTGCGATCAAGGAATTCTTCTCCAGCTCCCAACTTTCACAATTCATGGACCAGGTGAATCCGTTGGCGGAACTGGAACACAAGCGGCGCTTGTCTGCAATGGGACCAGGCGGACTCACACGTGAACGTGCCGGCTTCGAAGTCCGCGACGTGCATCATTCGCATTATGGCAGAATCTGTCCGATTGAGACTCCGGAAGGTCCGAACATCGGTCTGGTAGGCCACATGGCTTCCTATGCCCGCATCAATGACTTCGGCTTCTTGGAAACCCCCTACATCAAACTGCACAAAGAAATCAAAAACGAGGCGGCCAATCTGGTGAACCGCGTTTTGAACGAGAACATCGCCGGCGTCGGCAAATCAGGCGAGCTGATCACTGAGGAAATGGCCAAGAAGATCGCCAAATCCGGCAAGAAGACCATCCAGATCAAACCGTACATCTCTGATGACATCGAATATATCAACGCGACCGTCGAAGACCGGCACATCATCACGCACGCCCGTGTGGCGACCGATGAGCACCGCAACATCGTCGACGACATGGTGGAAGCCCGCGTGAAAGGCCGCCCGGAAATGATTGAGGCCGACAAGCTGGACTATATCGACGTTTCCGCCAAGCAATGCATCTCGATCGCGACTTCGCTGATCCCGTTTTTGGAACACGATGACGCCAACCGCGCCTTGATGGGTTCGAACATGCAGCGCCAAGCCGTGCCTTGCATCGTGCCGCAAGCTCCGTTTGTCGGAACCGGCATCGAAGACAAAGCCGCCTCTGATTCAGGCCAGGTTGTTTTGGCGGTGAATGACGGCGAGATCGTCGAAGTGGACGCGAACCATATCGTGGTCAAGGAAAATGCGCCGGTCGGAGCCAAAAAAGACAATTTCAAACGCGAATATAGACTGCAGAGCTTCCAGAAATCCAACGCTTTCACCTCCATGAGCCAATTGCCACGCGTGGAAAAAGGTCAGATGGTGAAGAGCGGCCAGCTATTGGCTGACGGCGCCGCCACCGAAAATGGCGAACTCGCCTTGGGACAGAATCCATTGGTGGCTTTCATTCCATGGGACGGCTACAACTTTGAAGACGCCATCATCCTGTCGGAAAGATTGCTCCGGGAAGACTGGTACAGCTCGATCCATATTGAAGACTTTTCTATCGACGTGCGCGACACCAAGCTTGGACCGGAAGTCGTGACCCGTGATATCCCGAATATCGGCGAAGAAAGACTGAAGAATCTGGACGAAACCGGCATCATCCGCATCGGTGCGGAAGTTTCTTCCGGCGACATCCTGATCGGCAAGATCACTCCGAAAGGCGAAGGCGACCTGACTCCGGAAGAGCGGTTGCTCCGAGCCATCTTCGGCGAGAAATCGAAAGACGTGAAGGATTCCTCGCTCTACCTGCCGCATGGCGAACATGGAAAGGTTGTTGATATAAAAATCCTGTCCCGGGAACAAGGCGACAAGCTTTCGACCGGAGTCATCAAGCAGATCCAGGTTTCCGTGGCGCAGCTGCGCAAAGTTTCCGTTGGCGACAAATTGGCTGGACGGCACGGCAACAAAGGTGTCATCTCACGCATCGCGCCGGTGGAAGACATGCCATATTTGCCGGACGGCACCCCGATCGATGTCATCTTGAATCCGTTGGGCGTCGTTTCCCGCATGAATATCGGACAGATTTTGGAAACGCATCTCGGTTGGGCCGCGCTCAAATTGGGTTACAAGGCTGCCACACCGGCGTTGGACGGAATCACGGAAGCGGACATCAAGGGCGAATTGAAAAAAGCAGGTCTGCCGGAAAATGGAAAGATCAGATTGATTGACGGCAAGACCGGTGAACTCTTCGACAACGAAACGACCGTCGGCGTCATGTATGTGATGAAACTCAACCATTTGGTCGAGGACAAATTGCACATGCGCTCGATCGGACCGTACTCCTTGATCACGCAGCAGCCGTTGGGAGGCAAGGCGCAGTTCGGAGGACAACGCTTCGGAGAAATGGAAGTGTGGGCGCTCGAAGGATATGGCGCGGCCTACACCTTGCAGGAAATGCTCACAATCAAATCTGACGACGTGCTGGGAAGATCAAAGGCTTATGAATCCATCATCAAAGGTGAGAAGATCAAGAGCCCTAACATTCCGGCTTCATTCCATGTGCTCGTAAACGAACTTAAGGGTCTGTGCTTGGATGTCGAACTTGTCGATTCGAAACTCAAGGACGATGACGGCGACGATGAACTGGGCGGCTATGACAAGACCGAGGACGTGGAACAGATTTAATCTTTAAAACTTTGTAATAAACCTCAAAAATACTATGGAAAATATTACTAAAGTGAGCGATTTCAATAGCGTCCGACTCAGACTGGCCTCTCCGGACAGCATAATGAACTGGTCTCACGGCGAAGTGACCAAGCCGGAAACAATCAACTACCGCACGCAGCGCTACGAGAAAGACGGTCTGTTCTGCGAAAAGATCTTCGGACCTTCCAAGGACTGGGAATGTTATTGCGGAAAGTACAAAAGGATCAGATATAAAGGGATCGTCTGCGACAAATGCGGCGTGGAAGTCACCCGCTCGATCGTGCGGCGCGAACGCATGGGCCACATCAAGCTGGCCGTGCCGGTTTCGCATATCTGGTTTCTCCGTGGCGTGCCTTCTAAAATCGGCCTAGCTTTGGGCCTCGGTGTGCAGGATCTGGAGAAAGTCATCTATTTCTCCGCCTACATCATCAAGAGCGTCAATGCGGAAGTCCGTGATCGCGTGGTGGATCAGTTGGAACAGGAATACAAAGCCAAGCAGAAAGAAATCAAATCCGGCAAGACGGAAAATGAACGCTCGGCGGAAGCCATGCTGGAAGAATTGAAGGAGCAATACAAAGGTGTGAAGGACGACATCAAGAACCTCAAACCGATGCAGATCCTTTCCGAGTTGGAATATTTCAACCTGTCCTCCCGCTTCGGTCAGGTCTTTTCGGCCGGCATCGGCGCGGAAGCCATCCGCAACGTGTTGGAAAACATGGACATCGAAAAGATGATCAAGCATGTCAAGAAAGAATTGGACAACGAGGATACGGCGGACAAGAAAAAACTGTTCAAGCGCATGAAACTGTTCCAGGGCTTCAAGAAATCACAGCTCAAACTGGAATGGATGCTCCCGACCGCGATTCCGATCATCCCACCGGACCTGCGTCCGATGGTGGCGTTGGATGGAGGCCGCTTTGCTACCTCTGATTTGAACGACCTGTATCGTCGCATCATCAACCGCAACAATCGTTTGAAAAAACTGATCGATTTGGGCGCGCCGGAAGTCATCACCCGCAACGAGAAACGCATGCTGCAGGAAGCTGTGGACGCTTTGTTCGACAACAGCGCCCGCAAAGGACAGTCATCTGTCGCCGCTTCAACCGGTCAGAGAAGGCCGCTGAGATCGTTGGCGGATGCCCTTAAAGGCAAACAAGGACGTTTCCGTCAGAATCTTTTGGGCAAACGCGTCGATTATTCAGGACGCTCCGTGATCGTGGTCGGACCGCAGCTCAAACTGCATCAAGCCGGTCTGCCGAAGAAAATGGCGTTGGAACTTTTCAAACCTTTCATCATCAACAAGCTGATCGAAAAGGAATATGCGCACAATGTCCGCACTGCCGGACGGATGGTGGACGCCGAAGCGGAAGAAGCATATGAGATCCTGGACGAGATCATTTCCAATCACTATGTGCTGCTGAATCGCGCTCCGACCTTGCATCGTCTGTCCATCCAGGCTTTCCAACCGGTGCTGATCGAAGGCAAAGCCATCCAGGTTCATCCGATGGTGTGCGCCGCTTTCAATGCTGACTTCGACGGCGACCAGATGGCCGTGCATGTGCCGCTGACCGACCAGGCTCGTGAAGAAAGCGCAAACATCATGCTATCCTCGAAGAACCTGCTCAAACCGGCTTCCGGCGAACCGATCGTCGTGCCGTCCAAGGACATCGTGCTCGGAGTCTACTACATCACCCATATCAAAGCCGGCGTGAAAGGCGAAGGCAAGATTTTCGCCACAGCTGAGGAAGCGGTGTTGGCCTATCAATTGGGGTTCGTCGCGATCAACGCGAAGATCAAAGTCGACATCGACGGCGCGGTTTTGGAAACTTCCGTCGGACGCATCATGCTCAATGACATTTTGCCGACAGAGCTGAGATATATGAACGAAGAGTTCACCCAGAAGGAAATCAAGCAGTTGGTGGCTCGCATCTTGGCTATGAAAGGCCAGGAGGAAACGGCTGAATTCATCGACCGCATCAAGCAGCTCGGCTTCAAGATGGCCAGCGTCAGCGGTATCAGCTGGGGCATGGATGACCTGAAAGTGCCGGCCGAAAAGGCGCCGGCCATGAAGAAAGCCGAAGGCGAAGTGTTCACCATCAACCAGCAATATGCGATGGGACTCCTGACTGAAGAGGAACGCAAGAACCGCGTCATCGAAATCTGGAACCGCACGAAAAACACCATCGCCGATGCCGTGAAAGCCTCTTTGGATAAAGAAGGCTCGGTCTACACCATGGTGCATTCCAAGGCCCGCGGATCCGAGTCGGTCGTGGTGCAGATGATGGGTATGAAAGGACTTGTAGCCGGCCCGACTGGGGAAACGATCGAACTGCCGGTAAAAAGCTCTTTCAAGGAAGGCTTCGACGTTTTGGAATATTTCATTTCGACTCATGGAGCCCGCAAAGGTATGGCGGACACCGCTCTTAGGACCGCGACGGCTGGATATCTGACCCGGCGTCTAGTGGACGTGGCTCAGGACATCATCGTGCGCGAAGAGGATTGCGGCGACAAGGAGGGCGGATACATCTATCGGGAAGACAGCGACCGCATCGGACAAAGCTTCGCCGTCAGAGTTGAAGGCCGTGTGGTTGCCGAGGATGTAATCAATCCGAAGACCAAGAAAGTCATCATCAAGAAAGGCACGCTGGCCACCAAAGAAGACGGCCAAGCTGTGGAAAAAGCACAGATCGCGAAAGTTCTGATCCGCAACGTCATCACTTGCAAAAGCAAACGAGGCATCTGCCGCGCCTGCTATGGCATCGATCTGGGACGCTCAAGCTTGGTGGCGATCGGTCAGG